>CAYMUV010000061.1:0-5573 GCA_964393855.1 uncultured Nitratifractor sp. | reverse complement strand
TGTAACCTATAACTTCACTCACTATATTTCCTTAATATTAAAAATTTGCTAATTATATCTAATTACTCTTTATTATCAAAATAGGCAATTCTACTCTTTGTTGCTGGGTGAGTAGATAGCCAATTTAGTGCTGCAATAGAGCTACTAGAACCCCTTTTTTTAGAGTAGTTTTCTATCGACCTAAACATATTAGCCAAATATTTAGGTGGTATGTGTAATCTTTTGAGTTCACTCATTGCATATTGGTCTGCTTGTGTTTCGTTTTCTCTACTATATTTACTGTTAATTAATACCGTAGGAGCAAGAGTTACAACAGAAGATATATCACCTGTAAAGTAGCTAATTGTAGCTGTTGCAATTGTACCTTTAATAATACTTTTTAATCCATGTTTATAGATATAATGCCCCTTTTCATGAGCTAAAACTCCAAGCACACCATAAAGATTTGGGTCTTTATCTAAAAAGACTAACTCATCTAGTAAAACTACATCTCCACTTGGTAGCATAAAGGCGTTAGGTCCCATTTTAGGTGATGAGCGAAAATGTAGATGATAGTGCTTATCGCCATTTGTTAATTTTTTAAATAGTTTAAGTATTTGCACCTTTCTATCGTTAGATAGATTGCTTTTATGCAGATAGCTTTTATCTAACTGAGCTAAAGTGGTTTTACTAGCACTATCAAGTGTGCTTTGTGGTAATCTGTTAGCTAAAAAATTTGCTGTATAATCTGCACCAGCAGTTAGCATAAAAATAATAAATGCAGCAATTGCTGCTAGTGAAAATAGTGCAAACTTCCACGAACTCTCTAATTTATGAATTGGTGATTTGCTTATATCTAATTTATTTAAAATTCTATCTATGCTATCGTTATCATCACTTTTAATTCTTACACCATTTTCAAGCTCAATTACCCTTGCAGTATTTCCAAGCCTAGATGCAATTTTTACTCTATCTAGTGGCTCATTTATGCCAAAAGCATCTACTTTTAATCTCTTATCCTCTGTAAATTCTACTACGACACTATGCTCTTTTGAGCTATTGCCATCGTAGAGTTTTGCATTAATTTGCATTAGCTTTCCTTTACTCTATACACCAATATCTATATCGAAAAAGTCCATAGTCTCTTCGCCAACAGTCGAAGCTTTCTCTCTACCAGCAGATTTAAATTGATTATAATCTTTGCACTTAAAGTAGGTGTTTTCTGTTTTGTATTTTAGATATCTCATTTTTGCCCAAGGGTATAAAAGACCTAAGCTAAGTAGCACTAAAACAGCATTACTCATACTAATAAAGCCAAGCTTAATTGGAGAAATTTCTCCTTTTAAAGGGCAATCTTTTAAGCTTGTATGGTTTCTTACAAAGTTAGATAAGTAACCATCACTTATACCTTTATATAAGCCTAACGAAGCTAAATATACAGTGGCAATACCAATATATACAATAGCTATAAAAATAGGGTTTTTGGCATTAAGATGTAAGGCATTAAAGATTGAACCAAATATTCCTGCACCTAAAGCAGAAGCTAAACCCAAAAGTATAGAGAATAGGAAAGTTACCATTCCTATGCGTAAAAAGAGACCAATTACTTCACTCTTTTTAGCATCAAAATTAAACTTTGCCAAACCATAAGCAGAGTTATTAATAATTAACTCTTTAAATTTTAAATATAGTATTGGCAAGATAATAGTTGCAAACAGTATTCCCATAATAACTGTTAAAATACCTGCTAAATTAGAGAGGTCTCTATTTGTGTGATAAACCCCAGCAAGAATAGCAGGAACAAATATTATACCAAATAGTAATAAAGCCCCAATAGCAAGCTTATAAAAACTTCTTGCTTTGCCATTATATTTAAAGTGAATATTTCTATAAGATGCACTCTTTAATCTAAAATTAACAGCTTGTCTAATAAGCCAAGGCAATAGCAATAAAAATAGAGCCAAAATTATAAAAGCAAAAGTTTTACTGTAAAAGACTTTTGTCGCTAAATAGAATAAACCATAAAAACCAACAACAATCAAGCGCCCATAAAGTAATCTTTTAGGCTCTGCATTATATTCGAAGTTAGAGCCATTTAGGTAGGTGTTTCCATAAAGATATCTATTATTTCTAACTTTTGCCCACGCCGAGTATATCCCAAGAGTTAAAATAGTTAATGCAATATTTACAATCCAAATTTTAAAATACTCTTTTGCTTTACCCTTAAATACAAATGGTATAAATTTATTACTATTTAATGCTTGCTTACTATCGTAAATATAATCATCTGTTTTTATTGTACTATTTTCGCCCTCTTGGATAGTTACATATTTTAGATTTTCCTCTTTTAGATACTCTTCTATATCATCACTATCTACTAAATGGTTTTTCTCTTTTTTTGCCTTTTTAGGCTTTTGTGATATATCTATTTTCTCTATCTGCTCACTTAAATCTTTGGGTTCTTTAGAGAGAGTACTATTTTGAGTATCTAACTCTATATTAACTTTATCTATTTGATTTTGTGCTGTAGAGTTTTTAGCTTCTAGCTCTTCATCTTTTAAGATACCAAGTTTTTTGGCTAGCTCAATAGTAGAAGAGACAGGCTTTTGCCTATTATTCGTTTGTAAATTTTCATCATCTAAAAATTTCATTATCTCTCCTACTTTTTATGCTTTTTCTTCCACTCTTTTTCGAACTTTTTACGCTTTAGTATAGATAGTTTCTCTATAAAAAGTTTGCCCTCTAGGTGGTCATGTTCGTGTTGTAGAGCAATAGCTAAAAAATCATCATCTTCTATTATATGCTCTTTTCCATCTCTATCTTGATATTTTAATTTAACCTTGCTATATCTTGTAACATCTTCGTAAAATCCAGGTACAGATAAACACCCCTCTTGACCTTTAACACTGCCACTTGTCTCTAAAAATATAGGGTTTATTATCTCTAAAGTATTCTCTTTTGGCTGCTTCTCCTCTTCGCCATCTTTAATGGGAATATTTATAATTAAAACACGCACAGGCTCTGCAATTTGAATTGCTGCTAAGCCAACACCACCTTTTGCCATCATAGTCTCATACATATCATCTAGCAGAGTGTGAAGCTTACTATCAAAAGATGTAACCTCTTTAGATACCTGTTTTAATCTTTTATCTGGATAAATTACAATATCTCTTACCATCTATATACTCTTTTCTAAAACCTCGTCTATTAAACCATACTCTACAGCCTCTTGTGAGCTCATAAAGTTATCTCTTTCTGTATCTTTCTCTATCTTTTTAGTTGTAACTCCACAATTTTTAGCCATAATTTTATTTAATTGCTCTTTCATTCTTAAAATCTCTTGAGCTTGAATTGCAATATCTGTTGCTTGCCCTTGAGCACCACCAAGTGGTTGATGAATCATAATTCTAGCATTTGGAAGAGCATATCTTTTACCCTTTGTCCCACTACTTAACAAAAATGCTCCCATAGATGCTGCTTGACCAATACAAATTGTATGAATATCTGGTTTTATATAGTTCATAGTATCATAAATACTAAAACCACTTGTAATTACTCCACCTGGAGAGTTAATATAAAAATAGATATCTTTATCTGGATCTTGAGCCTCTAAAAATAGAAGTTGTGCTACAATACTAGAGGCAACAGCATCGTTAATTTCACCACTTAGCATAATAATTCTATCTTTCAGTAATCTCGAGTAGATATCGTAACTTCTCTCACCACGACCTGTTTGTTCAATAACATATGGAATGTAACTCATTTAATATCCTATTTTAATTTTTAAGATATTATAACAAAAAAATTTGTAACTAAAGATTTTTATATAAATAAAAAGAAAAAATGAAGAAAAATTGTAAATTAAAGCAAGAAGCTAAGAGAAAAAATCTCTAATTAAGCCTCTTCTTCTTGGTATAAGCCTAGTAGTTTTGTAAATAGTTTATCTTCCATCATACCCATTTTAACTACAGGAATAAGGTTATTTGCTTGATAGTACTCCATTACTTGTTGTGGGTCTTGACCACTCATAAGTGCTTCGTAATAAAGAACTTGGCTAATTTCTGAGTCGCTAACTTCAATATTTTCTGCTTTTGCAAGAGCATCTACAATAAATGTAGCTTTAACACTGTTTTGAGCATCTTCTCTTACACTCTCTCTTAGTTCATCTAATTTTTCGCTAGAGTTTTTAATCTCTTCTATCTCCTCTTTAGATAGTGTTTGAGCCTTTTGATTTACTTGATTATCTATCTCTTGCTCTAAAATATTTTTTGGTAAATCAAATTGGAACTTCTCTATTAAATTCTCTAAAATTTTTGGTTTTAGCTCATCTTCGTAAAGTTTTCTAGTTTTGCTATCTTCTGCTATCTTTTTAGATTGCTCTTTTAATTCATCTAAAGTTGCATCCTCTTTCGCAAGTGCTTTTTTAGCTAATTCGTCATCTATTTCTGGTTTTACATCTGCTTTGATATCGTGTAGTTTTAGCTCAAAATCTACCTCTTTACCTTTTAGGTTTTCGGCTTGATAATCCTCTGGGAATGTAACTTTTATAGTTTTCTCTTCCCCTTTTTTCATACCAACCATCTGCTCCTCAAAACCAGGAATAAATTGCTTAGAGCCAATTTTAAGTTCGTAATTTTCTGCACTTCCACCCTCGAAAGCTTCGCCATCTAAAATACCTTTAAAGTCAAATAGAGCAATATCTCCATTCTCTAAGGCTCTATCATCTTCTATACTTTTAGCTTTTGTAAATCTTAGTGCTACAGCCTCTAACTCTTCGTTGATATCATCTTCGCTAGCTTCTGGTTTAGTAAACTCTGGTGCAATATCTTTATAATCACCCAACTCTATTTTTGGTCTTAAAGAGATAATTAACTCAATCTCTTTAGTATCACCTTTATCTTCGAACTTTTCAAAAGTTGGGTTACCTATTACATCTTCTACTGCAATATTTGCCTCTTTATATGCCTCTTGTAGAACTTCGCCAATTGCTTCTGACTCTGCATCTTGTGTTAACTTTTCACCATACATTTTTTTAACAACAGCTACTGGCACTTTACCTTTTCTAAAACCATCTACTTTAACGGTTTTACTAGCCTCTTTAGCTAATTTATCTAACTTGCTATTAATATCTTTTGTATCAATAGTAGCAGAAACTTTATAGTTAGCTTCATCTAACTTCTCAACATTTAGTGTCACATTGAATCCTTATTTTTAAAAAATTTATGAAATTTTACCTAAAAGTAGTTAATAATAAGTAATATATAGCGCATTGAAAGCGCTAAGTAGTTAAATTAATCTTGAATTTGCTTTTTAAGCGTCTTACCTGGCTTAAATCTTACCCCATATTTCTCTGCAACTTTTACTTTTGTTGTTGTTCCAGGAATATAAATCTCTCTAGCATTCTTTTTAACTGGCTCAAATGATCCAAAACCTAAAAAAGATACAGACTCTCTATTCTTTAAACAATCTACAATTTTATCTAACATAGTATTTACAACTAGCTCTGTTTCATTTCTAGAAAGACCCGTTTTTTCTGCAACCTCATTAATTAACACTGACTTTTTCATTGACTCTCCTAATCCTAAATTGTGTGT
>CAYMUV010000060.1:0-5593 GCA_964393855.1 uncultured Nitratifractor sp. | reverse complement strand
CTATAAAAAACTAAATAATAAATACTTTTTTATACTTGGTTAACATAATATATATTATCTATAAAAAGGTTTTTTCTTTTTAAGTGTCTAAATATATATGCAAATAAAGAAATATTTAAAGTGCCAAAAAACATTTTTGCAATATTTTAAAAAAAATAATGTATAATTAGTATATGGTTCAAATTAGACAATAAAGGTATTACATGTATGAGATTAAAGAAGTTATAGAAAACATGAAAAAAATTTCTGCAATTAAATCTAATACAGAGTTAGCAAACTTCTTTAATGTAAGCTATAATACATTTAATACATGGATTAAGCGAAAAAAATTCCCACAAGAGATACTATTGTACTTTTGTAAAAAGTTTGATTGCTCTTTAGATTATCTACTTTTTAATAAAGAAAACCCAACTACACTTTTTGAGCATAGCAATGTCTCTTTAAACGAAGAAGAGAGCTTAATATATTATGGAGAGTATAAAGATTTAAATATAAAAGTAGGTACTAAACTAGTTCTTAAAAGCGCCCTATTCCATTCTGGAGGATACTATCTACTAACTAAAAATAGTGTTTATACTATTGCAAAATGTAACTTTAGTCTATTTGACTCTTTAGTAAAAATAGATGAAAATGGCACAATATATAACATAGATTTTAATGAATTCAAATCTATTAACAGAGGTTTAATTACAAATATTTAATATTTATAAAATTAACCTATATTTTTTTAAACAAATACTCCTAAAAAATAGAAATTAATACATTAATAAAATAGCAAGAAAAAATGGTATTTAGAACAATTGTTCATTAATTTAGAAAGAAATATGAACTTTTGTTCATAACTAATAGAACAATTGTTCATATAATTTTATTAGATATCTCTTGACTTATGAACAATTGTTCTGTATAATTACATTTACTTTTTTAAGGAGATAGTAATGAAAGAGTTTACAGGTACTAAAAAAAAGATTTTTGAGACCTCTTTACAGCTATTTGCAGAACAAGGTTATAAATCTACTACAATGCGCCAAATTGCACGAGCTATTGGTATTCAACAAAGTGCTATTTATAATCATTTTAAAAATAAAGAAGAGATTTTAAACACCGCTATAGATAGACTAAGCAAAAGTCATTTAATTAATATTTTCGAAGACAAAGAGCCAAACGAACTATACAAAAAGGGGCGATTACTCTTAAAAAATATATCTAATATGTTTAAATTAATAAGTTACGACCCAAAAACCGACCTTTTATTTAGATTTATGATGCAAGAGCTATTTAATAATGAAAAATTAAGAGAGTTTTATAACGAAAGATTTTATCAAGACAATGTTAAGAAGTTATCGGCAATATTTTTTATGATGATGCAAGATGAAATGATAGAAAACTCAGACCCCCTACTCTTAGCAAACGAGTTCTTTGCCCCGCTATTCTTTTATCAGCTGCAAGTTGTAAGATTAAAAGCAGATAATAAATCTACATCTGTAGCAGCAACACTATTCGAAAAACATACAGAACTCTTTTGGGAGCAAATTAGAGTTAAATCTCCTGAACAAGGCAGACTATTTTAGATAATATCTATCCTCTATTTTATGGTTCAAAATGAACCATAATTATACTAAACCTAATTCTGCTAAATACTCTTTTATAGTCTCTGATATACTTGATAGCTCTACATACAATTCATTCATTGCTTTATCTTCTGCATACCACTCTTCTATAATTTTATAAGAGTTGCTTTTATCTTCCTCTTTTAAGTTAAGTTTTTCTATACCACTTTTAATCTCTTCTAATTTTGCTTTTTTTTCGCTCATAATATCTTCTCCTCTTTTAATAGTTTTGCTTCGAATAAAAACTGTGATGGTTTATACTCTTGTTTTTTTATTCTATCATATTTAGAGTAAGAAAGAAATAGATTACTCTTTGCTCTTGTTACTGCGACATAAAAAAGTCTTCTCTCTTCATCAATTCCACCATTTTGACTCATAAGTTTTCTATTTGGAAAACGATTGTCTGCTAAATCTACAATATATACATCTTCGAACTCTAAACCTTTAGAGGCGTGTACTGTTAAAAGGTTAACGCCCTCCCCTTCGCTTAATTCTCCTCCACCTAAAATCATTGCATTTATAAAACGGTTTAAATTATTATAAGGCTTTGATAATTCTGCTAAAAGTTTTGCTTTATAAAGAATTCTCTTTTTAGCCTCTTCTTTTTTTGTTAAATCTATCTCACCTGTTTTTAACTTGCCTCTTTGATTAGATAAAAAATCTACAATATTTTCGTACAACTTAGAGTTAATTATCTTTGAAATTACTATGTAAGGATTATTTTCGTTTTTTATGCTGTTAATTAAATTATAAAAATTTTCAAAAAAATGTAACGAATCTTTTTCGATTTTTGATATTTTTATAATTGGATGATTTAATGTCTCTTTAGCAAAGCCCATAAATGCAAACCTAGAGGCTAAGCCTATATCATCACAATCATCAAAAAGCCCCAATTGTCTATTGTTTACTTTATTTAATTTAGGTAACTCTTTTATATGTGGGTCTAAAACACCTTTAATTAAATTACCCTCGCCAAAGTGTATTAATGATAGATATATCTCTTTTGCCAATGCAGCCCCAACATTTTTTGCATATTCAAATATATGAATAAATGCCATTAAATCTTTTTGATTTACAAAAATAGAGACTACATCTAAAATAAATTTTATCTCTTTTGCATCAAAAAAACTTGTGCCACCTTTTCGTTTACTTGGTACTCCAAGTTCTCGCAAACTAGCCTCTAAGCCATCGGCACTTGAGTTGTTTCTAAAAATAATTGCAATCTCTTCGTAAGATGTTAAACTATTTTTTATCATCTCTGATATAGATTTATACTGGTCAAAAAGTGTATCGTAAATTAAAAGTTTAGGAGGCTTAGACTCCCCTACTTTGCCCACTTTTAACTCTTTTGGATAAATTCTTTCGTTTTTGCTAATTACTCTATTTGCCAAATTTAAAATAGCTTCGCTAGAGCGATAATTAACAGATAAAGTATAAACTTTTGCATTAGAATATCTTATTGCAAAAGTAGATATATTTTCTATATTAGCACCATTAAATGCATATATACTTTGGTCATAATCGCCTACACAAAATAGTGATTTTGGCTTAAGTGCACTAATTAACTCTTCTTGCAGGGTGTTTGTATCTTGATATTCATCTACTAAAACTTCTTCAAACTCTATTGGTCTCTCTTTAATGCTCTTAATTGCTAAAATAAGCAAATCATTAAAAGATGCAAAACCATACTCATCTTTAACTTGCTCGAATTCATCTATAATATCTTGATAAATATCTAAAAGTGGCTCATGTTCGCTATACTTTTCGCCCATCCACTCACTAAATTCACCTAATGTTGAATTTTGATAAAGCGAATACAACTCGTAAAGATATGTCGAAGAGAATGGCTTTACAGAAATACTTAACCTATGAAACTCTCTTTTTTCATAAACAGTTCTAAAGAGTGTTTTTAACTCTCCTGTCTGTTTTAGAGTTAAATTTGGTTTGCGTTCTCTAAGCCATCTATACGACACCGCATGAAAAGTTCCAGCCTCTATTTTATCTATTGTTTTGGCATCAAAATATCTCTTTAATCTTGCAACCATCTCTGCTGCTGCTTTATTTGTAAATGTCAAGAGTAATATTTTATTTGCTTCTACGCCATTTTGCAAAAGATGTGCAATTCTGCCAACAATAGTAGATGTCTTGCCAGTACCAGCACTAGCAATTATTAAATTATTTCCTTTAGAAGCTGTGGCAGCTTTGTATTGCTGCTCGTTTAGTTGGCGAAGGGGCATTAACTATTTTTGCCAAGTATATAGTATGTATTTTTGTTCTCTACTTTTTTTAATTCTACTTTATATTTTGTTGCCCAGTTTGTTATAATCTCTTCAAACTTTTTTACTTGTAGTGGATCTTGCGAATTGCATTTTAATTTTAAATAAGCTTTACTATTAGACATTGCAACAGTTGCATCTACTTTTTTTAATTCATCTTTTAAATTAAATATATGGCTTGCAAAATCAAAAAAATCTTTTGTATTACTACTAATTTCGCTTAACTGTTTAGTTGTAGATTCGTTTACAGGGTAATTTAATTGAACTAATAAATTTTCTACATTTGCTTGAATACTCATATTTTTCCTTATATATTAAATTTATAAAATTGTATCAAAAAAAGATTATATTAATATGTACAGTAAAGTTTTTAAAATTATTTATTACCATATATTGGTAATAAATTATGATAGTCTAGCTAAAAGTACGCGGTAATGTTTTAAGTTTTGAAACGCTTTTTCATAACGCCATCTTAAAACAAATTCGATAATTTCGTTCTTAAAAGATAACTCTAAAGTTTCTGCTTTACCAAAATAACCTAAAGAGATATTTTTTGCTTTTTTCTTTCCGTTTTTATCTGGCTCGTATGTAATTGCAATAATTTGAACATATTTGCCCTCTCTAATTTCTCCAAAATCCTCTTCTTTAAGCCCTACTCCACTAATATTCATAGCTTTGTACATAAAAAGTTTATCTAAATCGGGAGCTTTTTTTGCAATCTCTAATTTTTCGTATAACTCTAACATACGATTTAAATTTATAATTCTAATGGGGTCGCTATTGTCGCTAAGCTCAATTGCATTTGCTAAACCTGTAGGAATAGTATTAAAAAGGTCTTTAGAGCTACTGCTTGTAACGCTACTATTGTCGATAGAATCTACATCTATTGTAAATAGATTTTCATCTTTTTTAATATTTTTTTTCTCTTCTATTTTCTTTTTAAGCTTTTCGTTGATACTTTTAAGCCTATCTACGCTAACTCCCATAAACCCTCCATTAGAACATACATATAAAAATATATAATTATAATAGCAAATAATATGTAAAGAGGCTAAGATATTCTATATATCGAAAGCCAATTTAATATATCAATTAATATTCTTATAAAACAATATCTAATTTTACATTAAATATATCTAAAAATATCAATACTTTCATTACTTAATATAAAAATAATATTTATTAATGTGTATATAATAGATATTTGATAAAATACTACTTACTATTTAATATAAGGTTATACATGGATTATTTAGAAATAGAAGGCGGACATAAACTTAGTGGTGAAGTAACTATTAGCGGTGCTAAAAACTCGGCTTTAGCAATTATTGCTGCAACAATATTAAGCGATAAAGAGGTAACACTTACAAATTTACCTAATGTAGTTGATATTAGAACAATGTTAAAACTACTTTCTATGCTGGGTGCAAAAGTTGAACATAACGACACAGTAGCAAAAATTGATTGCTCTACAATTAACTCTACAAAAGCAGTTTACGAAATAGTTGCTCAAATGCGTGCTTCTATTTTGGTTTTGGGACCACTGCTTAGTAGATTTAAAGAGTGTTCTGTTAGTTTGCCAGGAGGTTGTGCAATTGGGCAAAGACCAATAGATTTGCATATTAAAGCAGTAGAGGCTCTTGGTGCAACAGTTGAGCTAAAAGAGGGTTATGTAGTAGCTAAAGCACCAGAAAATGGCTTAGTTGG
>CAYMUV010000059.1:0-5613 GCA_964393855.1 uncultured Nitratifractor sp. | reverse complement strand
GTGCCTTCGTCTGGGATTCCTTCTTCGTTTGGTACCCCTTTATCATTTGGTACACCGCCACCTTTTTTGCTTTTATTGTTATCTTTTGTGCTATTTTTAGTTTTATTGTTTACTTTTTGTGTATGCTTTTTAGGTTTTGGTTTTGGCTTAGGTTTTGGTGGAACTCTTATGCCTTGTAGTAAGAAGCTGTATGGCTCTTTGTTTAATTGCTCTATAAATACAAAAACTTTATCTTTATCTCTTGAGACTTCGAATACTCTTGTGCCTACTAATACTTTATCGGCTTCTACTCTATCTTCTAAGCCTAGTGGTAGTTTGTAGTCGTTTCCTTCTACTCTTGTTAGGGTATCTTTATCTTTAAGAACTAGCCAGCATACCTTTGCACTGCCTAATTCGTATAGCGAATTTGTTGTAGAGTTTATGCACAATCTGTCGCGTTCGCCTTTATATATAGTTAGGTTGCCATCGCTATGTAGAATATCGTTATAAAGCACCATAATAGACCTATCGTGCTCTACACTTTTATTTAGGTTTTCTCTAATATTATTTACAGAACGCCTTTGCACATCTAAAGAGCCATAAAGCCCCATTAACACAATAGATAGCAAAATTGTTGCTATAATAATTTCGATAAGTGTAAATGCGGCTCTACTCTTTTTAAACATACTATTATCTATCCATAATACCAACTCTTAGTGCCTCTTCGTAGCTGGTTATTCCTTTTTTCATCATACCTTTTAGTTTATCGGCAATTGTCTCCATACCTTGAGACTTCATAATCTCTCTAATTTCGTGGTCGTTTAAGCCCTTTTTCATTAGCTCTTTTACTTCGCTTGTCATTGTAAATAACTCGCCTACTGCTACCCTTCCATTATAGCCAGAGAAGTCGCATTTTCTACACCCTACTGCTTTGTAATATACACTTCTATCGTCTAGCTCTAATTCGTCTAATACAGGTTTATCTAATAGTACTGGTACTTTACAGTGGTCGCACAATTTTCTTACCAATCTTTGTGCTAAAACACCAATTAGAGTCGAGCTTAGTAGGTAATCTTCGATTCCCATATCCATAAGCCTTGTAAGTGATGATGTCGCATCGTTTGTATGCAGAGTCGAAAGCAATAAGTGCCCTGTTAATGCTGCCTGAATAGAGATATTTGCTGTTTCTTTATCCCTAATCTCCCCTACCATTACAACATCGGGGTCTTGTCTTAAAATACTTCTTAGACCTGCTGCAAATGTTAGCCCAACTTTATCGTTTACCTGAATTTGGTTTACATGGTCGGCATTATATTCTACTGGGTCTTCGATTGTAATAATATTTTTATCTGGCGAAGATATATGTTGCAAAAACGAGTGCAAAGTTGTTGATTTACCAGAACCTGTTGGTCCAGTTACCAATATCATTCCGTGTGCATGATTTAATAATTTATAAAAAGCTTCTGTCGTCTCTTTTGCAAAGCCAAGCTCCTCTAGTGTAGGAATACTTTCGCTCTGCATCAAAATACGCATAACAACTCTTTCGCCATGGTAAGTTGGTAGCACAGATACCCTAATATCTAATGTTTTACCAGAGATACCAACTTGAGTTCTACCATCTTGTGGTATTCTCTTCTCGGAAATATCTAAATTAGAGATAACTTTAATACGGTTAATCACTAAATTTGTTACATTTTTCTCGATATCTAAGTGTTTTTTTAACGCACCATCTACCCTAAATCTAACTTCGCCCTTCTTTTCGTGAACTTCTATATGGATATCACTTGCACCTTTTTTAATTGCTTGATAAAAGAGTGAATTTACAAGTTTAATAATAGGTGCAGACTCTTCGGAGCTAAGCAGGTTTTGAGAATTTTGAATAAACTCTAAAAGCTCACTCTCTGCTTCGATAAGCTCTTCTGATGCGTTAGATTGCATCTTTTCAAATTCGCTACTTGTTTGAATCTCTTGAAATTTATGCCATAGTCTCTCGTAGCTCTCATCATCGAGCATATATACTTTGTAGTCGTTTCCAATTCTTGCTTTATGGTTCAGTGCATCTGCTAATTTCTCTTTAGAGACAATTGCAACTTTTTCTTTGCCAATATTTGCAAATAGTAAACCATTTTTAGTAGAGCTAGCATAATCTATGCCCTCTTCTATTAATGGCTCTAGATTTATATTTTCGAGTATAGGTAGTTTCATTATCTATCCTTTACTTTACTCTTAAAACATCTAGTGGGTCTGGTCTTGTAGATACAGGCTTACTAAGTGGTTTTTGGTAATTTTTTGGATTAGTTGTTTGCTCTGTTTCTGTAATACCTGCTCTTTGGTCTAATTTTGCACGAATATGTCTGCTATATCTTGCCTGAATATTGTCTAATTCCGAAAGGAACTCTCTAAGTTTAGTTAAATCTCTACTATTTCTAACAATATATGGTGTTAAATATATAACAACATTTATTTTACTCTCGCTATAACCAGTAGATGTAAACAGTGCGCCAAGTACTGGAATATCGCCTAAAAGTGGTACTTTTGATACTGTTTTACCTCCACTGCTTTTCATTAATCCACCAAGTATAATTGTTTGCCCATGAGATACAATAGCACTTGTTGTTACTTTTCTCTTAGTTGTTGTTGGTCTATCAGATGAAGCTCCAGAACCTGGTACAACATCTTCGATAGTAGCTTCTACTTTTAGCGCAACCTTGTTAGAGCTAGAGATTCTTGGCTTAACTTTAAGCGAAATACCAATATCTTCACGGCTATATTTGTTTCTTACAACTGCATCTTTTGTATCACCTTGAGATGAACTAACCAAAATAGAACGAGTCTCCCCAACATAAATTTCGGCATCTTGATTGTTAGAGCAAAGTACAGATGGTTCACTTAGCGTATGTGCAGCACCATTTTGTTGCAATAAATCTACCTTAATACCAATTGCAAATAACTCTTTTATAGAATCGCCAAAACTAAATGGATTTTTATTTATAACATTCCCATCACTATCTTTACTTTGGCTACTTAAGAAACCAAGAAGTGTACGGCTTACCATAAGTGTTGGTGCACCTAAGTTACCTGCTAAACTAAATAAGCCTTTAGATGTAATTTTACCACCTTCGAAACCATATTTTAAACCAACATTTCTAGCTTTTTGTAGGTTTATCTCTACAATTTTTGCTTTTACATAAACTTGTGGTTTTGCAACATCTACTCTTCTAATTACTTCTCTGATATTTTTAATTTGATATGGTGTTGCAAGAACTATAAGAGCATTTCTCTCTTTATCTCCAACAACCATTGCTTTTGTTTTTTCTGCTTTTTTAGCAGCTTTACCACCTTTAATAACAGCAGCTTGAGGCATATTATTCATTTGTGCAACAAGTTTACCAATAATTTTTTCCATCTCTTCTACATCAGAGTTTTGCAATGGTATAACATACATCTTTTGCTCTACAGACTCACCCTTTACATCTAACCTTATAACATACTTTAAAAGCTTATCTACATTTGCTTTTTTACCAACTAAGATAATTGTATTTGCAGCTTCATCTTTTAAAACACCTACCTTTTCACTCTGAATTATTTGAGGAAACAGCAATTTTGAGATATTTACAACATTTTGATAGACATCTTTTACAGGAGCATTTTTAAGCTTAACAATTGTTGTCCCTTTTCTGCCATCTTTTTCTATATCTTCGATTAATTTTTTAACTGTCTTTAGAGTTCTAGGATATGCAGTTACAGCTAACATATTTCCAGCTTTAAAAGAGATAACTTTAGCATTTCTATGCAGTAGTGGCTTAATTTTAGCACGAATAACTGCAGCATTAGAGTACTTTAAAGGGAATAGTACGGTCTTCATTAAGTTACCAGATACCTTTTTGCTAACATCTAAGCCAGAACCTGCTGCCTCAGATGCTTTAACAACCTCTAAAAAGTCTCCATGATCAACTAATGCATAACCTTTATTTGCAAGTATAGAGTTTGCTAAACTAAAAAGAGAACTCTTTTTAATCTTTTTAGTAGATACAAAATCTACCTTACCATTTAACTTGCCTGTTAATAGAACATTTTTACCTGTTATCTTACCAATATACTTTACAAATTGGTTAAGATCCATATTGTTAAAATTAACATCTATTAACTCTTCTGCATTTAATGCCGCTACCGATAGTAGTGCTGTTAATACTATTTTTTTAACGAACTTCATACTCTAACTCCTTAATTTCATTTCCTCTTTTTATTGTAAGTGTTGCTGCTGTTATTGTGTCGATATTATTAAAAAACTCTAAAGGAACCTTAAAGTTATTTAAAGGCTCTCCATTAATAGCTGTAATAATATCACCTCTTTTTAATCCTAGTTTGCTAAAGTCGCTATTTGCTCTTACAAAGCTAACTTTAAATCCATTTAATTTGCCATTTTCCATATTTGGAATTGCATTTATGTTTCTTCTAATTTGTGCATAATTTCCTTTGTACTTGTTAAAAGTATTTTTAGGAATATATGTTGTGCCACCCTCTTTATATGGTGCATCTTTGCTCGCTTGCTGGCTTGGATTAATTGCTGGCTTTGGAGCCTGATTAATAGCTTTGGGAGCTGGCACCTCAATTGGAGCACTCTCTTGAGCTGGCTTTGGGGCACTTTGATTAACTTGTTGCTTTTTATAAAGCTCTAATTTATAACTTTTTCCATCTTTTTTCATAGTTGCAACAGTTGGTGTTAATGCTACAAACTTATAACCCTTAAGCTCTTCTCCTAAAGATAGTGCATAGCTTTGCCCTAAATACTCTATTATAATTACTTTTTTCTCTTTAGAGTTATAAAGCCCCTTAAGAGTAAATTTTGTAATCTCTTCTGGCTTTGGTTTTGGCTTTGGTTTAGAGACCACCTCTACCTTCTTAGGAGAATAATGTTTTACTATTGGTTTTGGCTTCTCTTTTTTAGATGCTAAATTGTAGTGATAAAATAGCGACCTAACACTACTATCTTCTACAACATCTACACCCTTTTTAGGTAGATATTTAAGCTCGGTAAATACCCACAATGCCTTAGCTACAAAAAGAGCAGCAACTACAGATGTTAAAATACCTAAAAGAGATTTATTAGAACTTATACTCATACTGCCACCCCTTTTTACCTTTTGTTATAAACCTTCTAATAGCTGCAATATTTTTAGGTTTAGTTATATCTATATGTACTAACCTTTTTTTAAGGTCTATATAGCCAGTTGCTTCGCCAAAAGAGCCATTTAAATCTAGCTTTACATAGTTTGGTTTAAATATAGTATGTTTTGCTCTTAAATGTGCTACATAAGCTTTAATAAACTTTTTTGCAACTCCTGTAAACTCTAAGTTGTCAATATTTACAATATTAACCAAAAGTAGTGGCTTAATATCTATATTAGAAGCTCTTGCAACATCTGCTCCTTGGTAGTATGCAACTGGATGCATCAACTTAAAACTACCAATTGTATCAACTATCTTTTCGTTACCAATAACTACACCTTTGTTGCTTAAAAACTCTTCTGCTTTATAGTAGAGTTGGCTCTTAGGCATAAATAAAACTACACCCAAATATAAAGCAACTACAAAAAATAGTATATATTTTACCAAACGCATTTGCACTCCATT
>CAYMUV010000058.1:0-5631 GCA_964393855.1 uncultured Nitratifractor sp. | reverse complement strand
TTAGAAGTGCCATTATCTATTTTTGCAGCCTCTTCTTTAACTAATTTATCCATCTCCTCTTTAGTTAAAACTTGCTCTACCCCATCTAACCTTTTAAGTATAATTCTTGTCTCTTCTGCTGGGAATTCATCTTTTACTTTATATTTACCCTTACTAACCTCTTCTATAACTACAAATGCGCCTTTAGCTTGTGCTTGCTCTTCGTTAGCTCCACTACCTTTATCGCTACAACCACTCAAGCCAGTAATTAAAAATGCTCCAACTCCAGAAGCTACTGCAACTTTAGAAAGATTTCTTAATATAGACATATATACTCCTAAATTTTTAAATGATTATAGCATAATAATACTAATCTGAATATACATCTGTCATATCAAAGTCGTAATCTGGCTCTATTGGTTTAATTTTATCTAAACTTTTAGGGTCAATCTTATGCTCGCTTAAATTATAATCATCGCCTAAATAAAACTTTTGCTCTTTTTTAAATTTCTCTTCTTGTTTTATCGCCTTTTCTATATTTAGCTGCTCTAAATTTGTACTATTTAAATCTGTTTTATTCTTATCTAATATTAAAACCTCTTTTGCATCTAAAAGAGTTATAGTAAATAAAAACAGAGAAATTATAAGATATCTCATAATTTATCCTTATGTATATAATTTCTTTTTATTATACTTACTTTTGTCTATTTTTGCAACCTAGGTAGCATTGTAAAAGTAAAAAATTTTTTATAATGTTACAAAAAATATGGAGGTTAATTATGAATATTATTAGAACTTACAATCCATTTAGCGAACTAGAAGAGATTAGCGAGCAATTTAGCAGAGTACTAAATAGTGCAAGAGCTAACAGTAAAGATATTGCTTTTAAACCAACAGTTAATACTAGAGAAGCAGACGATGCTTACTATATAGAAGTAGAGCTTCCGGGTGTAAAAAAAGAGAACATCAGTATAGATGTAAACGACGAACTATTAACTGTAAGTGGACAAAGAGAGCTTAAAGATGAATATAAAGATAGCAATCTATATCGCATAGAGAGTAGCTATGGTAAATTCGAAAGAAGCTTTACCCTACCAGAAGATGTAGATAGCGATAAAATCGAAGCTACTTCTAATAATGGTGTTTTAGAGATAAAAATACCAAAAGTAGAAAAAGTAGAGAAAAAACCTAAAAAAATAGAAATTAAGTAAGGAGGCAACTATGTCAAACATTACTAAAGAGTTACAAAAAGTAGAGAAAAAAGTAGAACAAGGGGTAGTAGAGAGTGCACAAAAAGCTAAAGAGTTTTTTGCTAATGTAGCTAGGCACACTCCTTTAGCTAACATTTTACACAATAAGAAAAAAGATACTTTTATAATAGAGGTAGATTTACCAGGGGTAGATAAAAAAGATATTAATATCTCTGTAGAAGATGACTACCTTATAGTTACAGCTAAAAAAGAGCTAAAAGAGAATTTAAGTAGTGAAGATTACTATCTACTAGAGAGTAAATATGGTAAATACTACCGTGCTTTCTATTTAAGCGACGATATTAACAGAGATAGCATAGATGCAAAATTTGAAGATGGAAGATTAATAATAACTCTAGAAAAAGTAGAGTCTAAAAAGAGAAGAGATATCTCAGTTAAGTAGGATTGCCCCTACTTAACACTAAAGATATGGTGGTAAAAAATCTCTTATAGGTGTTTGCTCTACTTTATTGGTTTTTCTAAACTTAATATCGCTTCTATTTAAGCTATCGCACCATCCAACATTTGTAGGCAGTGGTTTTGGAGGTGTTAAACTATTTAAAAAGTCACTCCATTGGCTACTCTTTTCTGGAAAAATAGAATCTAATACAAATTTAACTCTTGGTTTAACTGTTTCGTTTGCTATTCTGTCTCTAACTCCCCACTCTACTATATAGTCGTTACAGGTGTGTTTAGCACCCTCTGGTTTAGCTACAAAACCTATATCCATATCTATATTGTAGTGATACTTCATCATAGCAGCTTCAAAAAGCATTGCATAATCTTCGTATTGTGTTGCATATGAGTACATATTAGATGCACTATCACTAGTAAATAAAGCACCAACATCACTAGCAGATAGATCTAAATCTTCCATTGTAGAAGATGAACCCATATATAAAACCTGCCCTAAGTGCTTAAGTGTCATATTAGTTAAAGGCATACTATCATATAGTTTCGAAGATATTGTATATGCAAGTCTGCTAGCTAAAACTTCTACTATTGGTTTATCTCTATTAGCACCCTCAATTACTGATTTGGCAGCAAAATCGTTTGCATGAGACAACTCATGGTATAAGAGTCTCTCTAAGTTAATTTTAATCTGCTCTTTTGTTCTAGCAACTGGGTGTTTTAAATCCCACTCTCCTAGCACATCTTTACCATTTTTAACATATCTCCATGCTGGTACAAACTTTAAATCATTACCATAATTTTTTCTAAAATCATCTTTTTGCTCAATTGTAGATGCCTCTTCTGGTGTAAGCCAAAGATATCTTGGGTCAAGATATATTGCACCTGTTTGTGTAGAGTAAAATGCTGGATGAATGTTATCATCTATTACAATTGCAGTTACTGCACCAAAAAGTTTCTTTATGTCTGGCTGCATAATATTTAGCATTTGCATAAATCTATCTCCCATCCATTTATGAGAGACAACCAATCTATCTTCGATGCTGCTATTAGTAATTGTACCGGCTTCTCTAATAAGTGGTAAATCATTTAAAGAGCAAGATTTATTCTTACTAGCCAAAATACAATTATCTAAAGCTGTCGAGTATTGACTATTCTGATTATAAACTTTAGCATTATCTAAAGTAGTATTGCTTACTTGATTAGTATTGCTACTCTTTTTAGGGGTTGTACTATCGCATGCAGTTAAAGATATAACAGCTGCTAAAATTAAATGTGTAGTAAATTTAAATCTTTTCATATAATGGCTCCTATTTCAATAGTGCCATTATATCATAATAATTTAAAAAAAGTGATAATTTTATGTAAAGAAATTATTTTTTTAATTCAGACTTAGCTTTTTGCAATGCTGCAATAACTTCATCAATATTTGATCTTGGAATATGTACTTTCCAATATGGACTATGGCTATCTTTATCTAAAAAAATACCTATACTTGCTACACTTTCGCTATCTTCGCCATATGGTTGCTCAAGAATTGCTATCTCTATTTTACCGCTTTCTGTACCACTTAAATCAAAGCTATCTACAATTTTACTTACATTGCTCACTTAAAACTCCTTAAAATTTATAAGATACTGAACCAATAAAAATATCTATTCCCATATTTGGTTTTACAAGACCAGCATTAGAGTAGTGAAGATATTTAAAGTTTAAATCTATATTTTTATATCTTACACCAGCCCCAATTCTATCTTCGAAATGTAAATGGCTTCCTATATTTCTCCATTTAATATGAGTCTTAGTCCAGTAAGAACCACCTATACCACCTTCGATATATGGTCTAAAATCACCTGCTTTAAAGTAATAAGCAAAAACAGGAGATAGTGCTATACCATAGTTTTTATCGCTTTTCCAATGCCAATAGTTTAGTGAAAACTCATAGTATCCACTTAGATAACCTAAAGAGCTTTCGCCCCATTTAGAGTCAAAATCTTTTTGTAAACCTAGACGATAAATATCTATTTTATCATTACTTTTACCATAGTTAAAAGTTATACCATCAATATAGTTATTCAAGCCATTTGCACCAGCAAATAAAGACATGAAAATTAGAGCTAAAAATACTTTTTTCATAAATTCTCCTTATTTTATGGTACAATTATAACAAGTTCTTTTTAAAGGAGAGGTATGAAAAATGAAGATATAGAGTATTTATTATCTAAAAATGATAAAAAATTAGAAGAAATTGCAAAAAATGAGATTAAAAAACAAGATAAAAAGTTACATAAAAAGCTCTACAAACAAGAGCTACTAGAGGCACAAATAGAGCTTTTAAAACTACAAGATTGGGTTTACGAAAATAAAAAGAGAGTGATTTTAATTTTCGAAGGTAGAGATACAGCTGGAAAAGGTGGGACAATTAAGCGTTTTATAGAGCATCTTAACCCAAGGAAATTTCGTATAGCTGCCCTTCCAAAACCAACAAAAGAGGAGATGGGGCAATTTTTTTACCAAAGATATTTTAAACATCTTCCAAACGAAGGAGAGATTGTATTCTTCGATAGAAGCTGGTACAACAGAGCAATAGTAGAGCCGGTATATGGTTTTTGCACAAAAAAGCAGTACGACGAATTTATGAGAATAACCCCTAGTGTAGAGCAAGCCTTAATTAATGATGGAATTATATTAATTAAATTTTGGCTCGATATCTCTAAAGAGACACAAAAAAAACGCTTCGACGAGAGAAAAAACAATCCACTAAAATATTGGAAATTAAGCCCAATAGATTTAAAAGCTCAAGAGCTGTGGGATGATATTACAAAGTTTCAAGAGGCAATGTTTAAACAAACATCAACACAAGATGCACCTTGGATAATTATAGATAGCAACAACCAAAAAAAGGCAAGATTAGCTGCAATTAAGTATGTATTATCTGCCATAGATTACGAAGGCAAAGGTACAACACTTAAAAATATAGATGTAGATAAAAATTTAATAAAAAAATATGGAGAGTAAATTATGGAAAATAAAGATTTAACAAACATAGAGGCAAACAAAACCGAAACAAAAACAGAGACAAACTTTTTAGATTTGTTAGGTATTAAACTAGAAGATGGCAAAATCGAAATAGATACAAATAAGACAAAAGGTTTTTTTGAAAATTTGCAAAAAAGTGTCGAGAAAAAAGCCGAAGATATATCTGCAGGAAAAGTAGATTTAGAGGGCGTTGGTGTTAAAGTAAACGACGAAAAGATAGAGGTAGATTTAAATAAAACAAAATCAGTATTAGACGATATAGCCAAAAAAGCTAAAAATTTTGTAGAAATGCTAGATAAAAGCTTTAGCGATTTATCTAAAAAGTAGTACTCTTACAGATAAGTAGTTACTTATCTGTATTCTTTTTAATAGCAAATAGCAAGAATATTACTAATGCCCCCATAATTACAGAACTAATACTTTGGAACATATTGCCAAGCCCTGTAAAAAAGCCTACATTACCCATATCTGAAAGTCCAGAAATAACAGCAGATACAAGACCTATAATTACAGTTACTGTTAAAATAATTTCGCCAAATCCTAATACTAGCTCTCTAACTTTATCAGTAATTGGAGCAAGTGCTTTTACGCCTTTATCTACCTTCTCTTCTATGCTCTCTTTTGCAGCTTCTGCTTTATCTGCAATAGTTTCGCTTGTAGCTTCTGCACCCTCTTTAACTTCCTCTTTTACCTCTTCTATATGCTCTTGTGGTTTTGCCATAATAGCCTCCTTAATCATTTTTAATTATTATAGCATAAATAAATTACTATAATATAAATATGTGAAGATTTTACACATATTTACTTTAATTCTTTGCATATTTTTAAAACTTTATCTAAAGTCAATTCATCACACTGCTTTTTAAATTCACTAAGCTCTTTTGCAAACTTTTTTTGAATAAGAGGAGGGTAATTCCCATAACCACCAGTGGCATATTTATCTTTAATATGA
>CAYMUV010000057.1:0-5634 GCA_964393855.1 uncultured Nitratifractor sp. | reverse complement strand
AAGGATTTTATACTTTATTTTAGAATAAATCTTAAAACAAGTTGTATTTTGCAAAAGCTTTAACTTTTTGCTTAAGTTGTTTAAAGATATAGCTTACCAAATTAGAGTAACTTTCCTTTTCCCCCATTTTTTAGCTCTTTTTTTATCTAAGCCCATATAGATATCTATTCTTTTTTTGAATCTTGCATTCATTTTATCTTTAACTACATATTTATGTTTAATCCCTTTAATTCTAACGACAGTACCATTTTTTAAACCATGTTTCTTTATTAAATCTCTTGATACTGCTATTACTTTCATTCCAGGTTTAATTCGGTTGTTCCAAGCAGCTAAAAAAGGTGTTTTATCTGTTTGCCCTCTATGTGATGTATAAGCAGTTGCAGTTAATTGCAATTTCATTTTTCTTTTTATTTGTTTTGCAACTCTTCTCTTTTTATAGACTCTTTTTTTACTATATTCTGGTTTTAATCTTTTTCTAACTAACTTAATAGCTTTAAAGTGCTTTTTACTATTAAAAAGTAATTTTTTTAGCTTATTTGGATTATATATAGAACTACTATTAGCTGAATAGATTTTATTGTTTTTATCTATATTGTATGATGGTTTAGTAAGCTTTTTAATTTTTTTATCTATTTTTTTAACCTTAATTATATTTTTTTTAACAATTTTTTTCTTTTTTCTTAATAGACTTTTTTTAGTAGTTCTCTTTTTAAAAACTCTTTTTTTTATAACTTTTCTTTTTATAACTTTTCTTTTTAGATATTTTCTCTTTTTTTTGATATGTTTTTTATTTTTTAGAACATAATGTTTTTTATGTTTAACTATGGGTTGAGTTTTTTCTTCTACATACTCACTACTTTCAGGTACATTAGTAGTTATAGTATTTTGAGTATAATAACTATTATTAATTTGATGCTCTGCTAAACATCCACTCTCAAACATGCCAAAAATAACAAATATAAAAATAATTATAGACCTTTGCATATATAAACCTTTAAATTAAAAAAATATATTTTCTAGTTGTAATTTTATTAGCTCTAAAAAATAATAGTCCCATTATATAGTAACTTTGAAAAATATGTTGAAAATATATCATATTTTTAATTATTTTTGCTTAGAGAGAGGATGATAGTTTTTTATAGTATTTTTTAAGTGTGGTTTTTGAATATGAGTATATATTTGGGTTGTAAGTAAGGAGCTGTGTCCTAATAACTCTTGTACAACTCTTAAGTCTGCACCTCCTAAAATTAGTGCAGTAGCATAAGAGTGGCGTAAAACATGTGGCGATACTCCTAGATATTTTTTAGTAATTTTAAAAATAGATATACGACTTATTTTGTTCTTTTTATAGTTAATAAAGAGGTGAGGATTTGTGTCGTATCTATCCTTTAGATACTCATCTATTGCATCTTTGGCACTCTTTGCTATTGGTACTATACGCTCTTTTTCTCCTTTGGCGTACCTAACTCTTAGCCATTGCTCGTTTAAATCTTCTATATGGCAATTTATAGTTTCGCTAACTCTAAGACCAGATGCATAAAGAAATAGAATTATTGCTCTATCTCGCAAGTCTAACCAGCTCTTTATCTCTATCGAGTTAACTTTACTTAATATCTCTTCGTGCTCTAGAAAGTGTGGTAGTGATTGTGCTATTTTTGCACTAGGAATATCTATATCTACCAATCCAAAATCTACAACTTTTGCAAAATTATAAAATGAATTTATAGATGATAGTTTTCTATTTAGCGTTCTATTATTTGGAAAAGTTGATAAAAACTTAATAATGCCTTGGCTATCTCTTTTAAGCAGAGGAGTTTTAGAAGAGTAGTAAAACTGCTCTATATCTTTAATATATGCAGATATAGAGTTATTGCTTAAGCCTTTATTGATTGTTAAATACTCTCTAAAGGCTTCTATTAACTCTTTACTCATAATTTAGAGCACTTAAATCTACCTTTTTATCGTCTATATATAGGTAGTGGCCAGAGACAAAGCTATAATCGTTTGCTGCACCTACACTATATATTTTATATTTGCTTAAAGAGTCGTCTAAAACAACTAAAGAGCCACTTTTTGCATAAGCATAAACTTTTCCATCAAAAGCAGCTATTGTTGCATAATCAGCATAAGCAAATTTTTTATCTGCAACAACTTGTAAATCTTTAGTAAGTTTTAAGACTTTTCCATCTCTTGTAAGTAGATATATTAATCCATTTGTTATAGTTAAATCTGCAACTTTAGCGCTATACTCTCTTTTACCACCTATACTTACCGATAATAAAACACTAGGAGTTGCTGCAATTACTGCACCATTTAGAGTTTTTGCAAAAATTATATTTCCGTAATTTTTATGTTTTCCAACAGGAATTACCCCCGGCTCTGTTGGTACATTCATATTAATCATAATTAATTTACCATCTAGTGTAGGTATTGCTAAAAAGTTTTGGGTAATAATAGGGTTGGCTAAACGGCTATCTACTGCTGCTCCACCACCAAATTGTTTTTGGTATATAACTTTATTAGCAAATGGGTTGTAGATACCAAATCTATTACCTTGCAGCAAGTATGCAATTCCTTTGTCATAGGCAACACCACTAACTAAAGGTGCTTCTAATTTTGTAGATGCTAGTTGCTCTCCATTAGATTTAAGTACCATTATGTTGCCACTTCTATCTGCTGCTAGTACTCTGCCTCCATCGCTACTTACATAGTAGTAGCCACGAGGTAAAATTACACTACCTTCGCCTTGTGCTGTAATATAGCTTCCGTCGCTAAATGTTACACCATCTCTAATAACATTAAATACTCTTTTGCCATGCTTTATAATGTAGTTATTTGCACTTAATCCAGCAGAAGATTTTAGCATATCTGGCACAAGTTTAGATGTATCGAAAGAGCAGCCAGCAATAAGAGCTGCAACTAAAAGTGATAGAGTTGCTTTTTTATACATAAAAGCCTCCTATTTTGTTATAGTATAGTGCTCTAATAGCCTTGCAACAGGCGCTGCTGGTGATGTTTTTGGTATAGTTGTTAAAATATTTTTAGCTTCACTCTTTTTGCCATTTTTAATTAAAAGATAAGCTTTTTCTATTGATGAAAGGTCTGGATAGTATTTAGACTCTTTAGGTGTATTAGATAAAACACCTATGTGGTATTGAATTATATCTTTTAGCATATCAGAAGAAGCATCTATTTTTGCTAAAGCATCTTTGTTGCCACTATTTGCTGCGATAGAGTAACTATATAGTGCGTATAGTTTAGGGTTGTTGCTCTTTAGTTGCTCTAATGCATTAGCATCTTTAGGGTTTTTTTGTAGTGTTAAAAGTGCACTATTGGCTTTTTCTAATTTTTGATTTGCAAGGTAATTATTAACTTTGTACCCGGCAAAAGCTATAATTAGTAAAGCAGTTGCTGCTATAATTGGAAGTTTATACTTTTTAAAAAACTTCTCTAAGTGAAAAGCTTGCTCTAGTAGCTTTTCGTCGCTACTTAACTCTTGTTTTACCTGTTCTAATTCATCTTTAATACTCATAGTAACCTCAAAATTAATATTTGTTACTATTATATCTATTTAGAACTTAAAACTTTAGCTAACTTTGCTTTTTCTCTCTTTTTTTGAGGATAAAGAAAATTGTATTAAATCGTCGCTACTCTTTATATATTTTGGTAATCTACTTAAAGAGATTTGCATTATTTTCCATGAACATAGTGCGTCAAAGTATGCTCTATGATGCGAAGATATATCTAAGTTAAGGGTTTCGCAAAGACCTGCTAAGCCATATTTTGGACTCTCTATTGTTCTTTTTGCTAACTCTATTGTACACATTCGCATATTGCCAATACAACCTAATCCAAAGCGTTTAAACGAAGCACTTAAAAATGTGTAATCAAATTCGACATTGTGTGCTACAAAAATAGCATCGCCCATAAACTCTTTTAGCATTAATAGAGCCTCTTTTCTACTTGGTGCATCTATTAAGTCATTTAAGCTAATACCTGTAAGTTCAGATATATTATCGGGTAAATAAGCACATGCTACAAAAGTCTCTAATCTATCTACTATTTTTCCGTTACGAACCTTTATGGCACCAATCTCTATAACTTGCGAACGCTCTGGTTTAGAGCCATTTGTCTCTATATCTACAATAACATACTCTTGTTTTTTGTAGTTTGTGTGCATTGGTTTAAATATAAAGTTATTTCCATCTTCTTCTATGGGGTATCCAGAGGCTTGGAGAAGCAAGACGATTGTCTCTACATCTTCTAGTAAAGTTGTATATTTTTTTATAATTGCATAGAGTTGCTCTTTTGGTAATATGCCTCTGTTTCTTCTAAATCGTGCTGTTAGTGGCTCAAATATTTTTTGCATTTTTTATAAACTCTTCTATTTTTTTATAATCTTTTTTACCTTTGCCAGCTTCTACCCCACTACTAACATCGACCCCATAAAAGTTAAATCCTTTTAATTGTTCTAAGTTATCAGGGTTTAAGCCACCAGCTATAATAATTTTAGAGCAATCAAAATTTTTAAACCAATCTAAATTTAGCCTTTTGCCACTACCTCCATAACTTTCGCAGTATGCATCTATTAATCTGTATCCAGAAAATTTTTCTATATCTTTTGAAGATTTAGCACGAATTACAGGCAGAGTTTTAAAATTTATGCTTTCTAAAAAACTATTAGTCACATCAAAATGAATTTGTGCTATATCTATCTTTGAAAGTTTTGCACCAAGCTCTATTTGCTCTTTAGTTTGCTCTACAAATAGACCAATTTTTTGAACAAAAGGTGGTAGTTTTTCTACAATTTTTGCACACTCTTCGTAAGAGATATATCTAGGTGATTTTTCATAAAATACAAAACCTAGAGCATCTGCCCCGGCTTCGCATGCATACATTGCATCGTCATAGTTGGTTAAGCCACAAATTTTTACACGCACTACTTTAAGCTTTCTATTGCTACTTTTACGCCATTTGGGTGCTTATATACATAGCTTCCAGCTACTACTACATCAGCCCCTGCCTCTTTTAGCTTAGCAATATTCTTATCGCTAACGCCACCATCTACCTCTATTAAGCAATTTGGATTTTTTTGCTCAATTAACTCTTTTAATCTTACGATTTTTTCTAATACTGAAGGTATAAATTTTTGTCCTCCAAAACCTGGGTTTACACTCATTAAAAGAACCATATCTAAATCTTCTATTAAATACTCTATAGATTCAACCAGAGTGTGTGGATTTAGAACAATAGCTGGTTTTATACCTAAAGAGCGAATTTTGTTTACCATTCTATTTGCATGTTTTTCGCTTTCGATATGAAATGAAATATACTCTGGTTTAAGTGGTGCAAATAGGTCTACAAAAAAGTTATTATCCTCTACCATTAAGTGGATATCTAATGGTTTGGTTGCAGCCTTTGCAACTGCTTCTACAACTACAGGACCAATTGTTAAATTAGGTACAAAGTGTCCATCCATTACATCAACATGAACTAAATCGCAATTTCCATCGCAAATTGCCTTTACATCTTTAGCCAAATTGCCAAAATCTGCCGATAAAATACTTGGTGCTACAAGCATAAAATACCTTTTTAAAAGAATTAGCTAATTATACCCATCTTCGGCTTAACTAA
>CAYMUV010000056.1:0-5645 GCA_964393855.1 uncultured Nitratifractor sp. | reverse complement strand
ATGGTAGATATATTTTTTGTAAGTATTTTAGTCGCTTTAGTAAAGCTTTTAGGTTATGCAGAGGTTGAGTTTGGTTTATCTTTTTATGCTTTGATTTTGTTTTTAATTGTAGATTTGTTTGCACTTAAAAATATAAAAGCAGTTGAGCTTTGGACACACTTTACAAGAGAGTACAATGAAGAAAAGTAAAGATTATATAAGTTGTAAATTTTGCGAAAGTGTTAATTTAAAGAGCGAAGGTGTACAGTATTGCAGGGTTTGCAAAAATAGAATAAGTGGTTCTGAAAAAAACTCTTTTAGTACGGCTTGGGCACTGCTTTTTGCAGCTATTATTTTATATATAATTGCTAATAGTTACCCAATTTTAGAGCTTAACAAATTTGGTATGCAATCATCTAATACAATAATTGGTGGTGTTATTTTGCTTTGGGACGAAGGCTCTTACCCAATAGCAGTAATAATATTTATTGCTTCGGTATTTGTACCTATACTAAAGTTTATTTTGATATTATATATTTTAATAAACTATAAAAAGCCCCAAGTTGGCAGTAAAAAGATAGACCAAGTTAAGCTTTATCATATTACAGAAATAATAGGTCCTTGGTCTATGGTAGATATTTTTGTTGTCTCAATTTTGGCAGGAGTAGTGCATATGAGTAGCGTAAAAATTACAGCAGGTGTTGGTGCTACGGCATTTGTTTTAATGGTCTTTTTTACAATGCTAAGTGCAATGGCTATAGATATAAGGTTAATAAAAGAGGGTGCTAATGAAGATTAAAGAACCTATAATTGAAGAGAAGAGCAGTTTTAAGTTTATAACTTCTGTTTGGATTGTTCCTTTTGTAGCATTAATAATTGGTGGTTGGCTTGTATATGAGCATTTTAGCAAGCTTGGTCCAAAAATTAGAATAGAATTTAAAAAGAGTAACGGTTTAGTTGCAGGGCAAAGTGTTGTTAAATTTCGTGATGTATCAGTAGGAAAAGTTACAAATATCGAGATAAATAACGATAAAGATGGTGTAATTGTATATGCTAGAATTAATAAAGATGCAGAGAAATTTTTAAATAAGAGTACAAAATTTTGGGTAGTTAAACCAGAAGTTGATTACTCTGGAGTTAAAGGCTTAGATACAATCTTAAGTGGTTCATACATTAAAATGCATGCAATTAAAAGTGATGATAGGGTTAGAAAGTTTAAAGGCTTAGACTCTGAGTATGTAGAGATAGGCGAAGATAGCTATTATGTAATAGAGTGCTCTTTTGCAACAAGTGTTAAGAAGTTTACCCCAATTTATTACAAGGGTAAAAAAGTTGGTATTGTAAATAGTATGGATCTTGATACAAAAACTAAAAAAGTGGTAATTGTTGCTAAAATCTTTAAACAGTATGCTAATTTAGTTAATAGCTCTAGTAAATTTTGGGCTCTATCTTTAGTAGATGCAAAATTAAATAGTAATAGGTTAGAGTTTAATATCGCTCCTTTGCCAACTTTGGTTTTAAGTGGTATTACATTTAGCACGGCATTTGATAAAAACTATACAAAAGGTTATAGTAAAATATTTAAGTTATACAAAAGTGCATCTGATGCAAGAGATGTAAGAGTTGGATTATCTAAGCCACAAATTAAGCGTTTTATTTTTCATTTTCAAGGAGATGTATCTTCTTTAGATAATGATACGCCTATTAGATATAAAGGCTTTAAAGTTGGAGAGATTAAGAAATTGCAGATAATTTATAATAAAAATTTAAGAAACTTCGAAGCAGAGTGCTTAGGAGAGATAGATTTTGCAAACTTTAGTACAAATAAAAATGATGGCTTTAAAAACTTTAAAGAGTTAGCAGAAAAAGGTATTGTAGCAAAACTAGAGAAGAGTAACTTTTTACTTAATAGAGCATCTATTATACTTACAGAAGATAACGAAACAGTTATGAACTTTAGTAAAGATAAAAATTATAATGCCTTTATTTTCCCTACAAAAGATTTAGAAAAATCTAATTTAATGGTAACATTAAACTCTATTGCAGATAAACTTAAAAAGATTGATTTTGATAAAGCAGTAAGTAGCATAAACTCAGTAATGAATAATGCAAAAGAGCCAATAGATAATTTAAATAAGATATTAAAAAATGCTAATAAAACTGTTGAATCTATAAATAAAATTGTCTCGGATAAAAACTTTAAAAATGTAGCAGGTAATTTAAATAAAAGTATTATAGAGTTTAAATCTACTCTAAAAGATTTAAAAGGTGTGCTAAATGGTTATAGCTCGAACTCTTTATTTGGCGATAAGTTAGATGCAACATTAAAAGAGTTGCATAATACCACAGAGCAGACAAATAGATTGCTTTATAAGCTAAATAAAAAGCCAAACTCACTTATATTTGGAGATTAATATGAGATTTGTATTTATAATTGCTTTAACTTTTATACTTAGTGGTTGTGTAGCTAAAAGTAGTAAATTTGTTTTTCCTTCGCAGCCTGTTAATGCACTTGCACAGACAAATGTGCAAATTGGTGTTAAAGAGATTGAAATTCCTAACTATTTAAATAGTGATAAAATTATTGTTAAAAATGGAGCACAAATTAAGCAAATAGATGCAAAATTTGCAGATGTTCCAAATAAAATGCTAACACAAAAAGCGATAGAGGGTTTTAAAAGTGCATTAAATGACCCAAATGTTTTTATCTACCCTTGGGATATTAAGAGTAAAAAGGGTTATATTGTAGAGATAAAGTTAGATAAATTTTTATATGAGAACCAAGAGGCTGTTATAGCAGGTAGCTACTATCTTAAAAATGCCTCTGGTACGACTATAGTTGCTAAAAATTTTAGAAAATCTATGCCTTGTGCTAAAGATGCTAATTCAATAGTAACTAAATTATCTACACTTTTTAGTAATCTAGTTGTAGAAATTGCAGAAAAAATAGCTAGATAATAGTAAAAAAATAGTAAAATTTCAAAAAAGTTTAAAGGTAAATAATGAGTAATTATATGATTTTTTCAGGAACAGCAAATCCTGCTTTGTCTCAGGAGATATCTGAGTATTTAGATACGCCTCTTTCTAAGGCAACAATTAACCGTTTTTCTGATGGTGAGATTAATATACAAATTGCAGAGTCTGTTCGTGGTAAAGATGTATATATTGTTCAGCCAACTTCTGCACCTGCTAACTCGAATTTAATGGAGCTACTTATTATGGTAGATGCACTTAAGCGCTCTTCTGCCAAGTCTATTACTGCAGTAATTCCATACTTTGGCTATGCAAGACAAGATAGAAAAGCAGCTCCTAGAGTGCCAATTTCTGCTAAATTAGTAGCTGATATGTTAGAGACTGCTGGTGTTACAAGGGTAATTACAGTTGACCTGCATGCATCTCAAATTCAAGGATTTTTTAATATACCTGTAGATAACTTGTATGGTGCTAATTTATTTATGGATTATATTAGAACAAAAGAGCTTAAAAACCCTATTATCGCATCGCCAGATATTGGTGGGGTTGCTAGAGCTAGATATTTTGCAGAGCGTCTAGGTTTAGAGATGGTAATTGTAGATAAAAGACGCCAAAAAGCAAACGAAGCTGAAGTTATGAATATAATAGGTAGTGTAGAGGGCAAAGATGTTGTTTTAATCGATGATATGATAGATACAGCAGGTACAATGGTAAAAGGTGCAAAAGCACTTAAAGCAAATGGTGCTACTTCTGTTATGGCATACTGTACACACCCTGTACTTTCTGGTCCTGCATTTGAAAGAATAGAAAATGGAGAGCTAGATGAGCTTGTAGTATCTAATACTATAAGTTTAAGTAAAGAGTCATCTAAAATTACTGTACTTAGCATTGCAGATTTACTTGGAGAGTCTATTAGAAGAATTAACAATAACGAGAGTGTAAATTCACTTTTTAACTTTTAAGGTTTTTAATGGCAAAAAAGATTCAGCAATCACATATTAGAAACTTCTCTATAATTGCACATATAGACCATGGTAAATCTACTCTTGCAGATAGAATTATTCAAGAGTGTGGGGCAGTTAGCGATAGAAAAATGAGCGCTCAAGTTATGGATACTATGGATATCGAAAAAGAGCGTGGTATTACTATTAAAGCACAAAGTGTTAGGTTATTATACGAAAAAGATGGCGAAATCTATATATTAAATCTTATAGACACTCCAGGGCATGTTGATTTCTCTTACGAAGTTAGTCGCTCTTTAGCATCAAGTGAAGGAGCTTTACTCATTGTAGATGCAGCACAAGGTGTAGAGGCACAAACAATAGCAAATGTATATATTGCTTTAGATAACGATTTAGAGCTTTTGCCAGTAGTTAATAAAATAGATTTACCAAGTGCCGACCCAGATAGAGTACTTACAGAGGTAGAAGAGGCTATTGGTTTAGATTGCACAGAGCACAATTTAGTATCTGCAAAAACAGGTTTAGGCGTAAAAGATTTAATAGATGCAATTGTAGATAGAATCCCAGCCCCAACTGGCGACGAAAATGCACCTACAAAAGCTTTAATTTATGATAGTTGGTTCGATAACTATTTAGGTGCTTTAGCACTTGTTCGTGTATTTGATGGCTCTATCAAAAAGGGGCAGATGATTAAAATTATGGGCTCAAAAGAGGAGCATCAAGTTTTAGATTTAATGTATCCAAATCCAATTGCACCAATAAAGACAGAAACAATAGAGAGTGGAGAGATTGGCATTGTAGTAATGGGTCTAAAAACAGTCGAAGGCTTAAAAGTTGGCGATACAATCACAGATGCTAAAAACCCAACAGCAGAGCCAATTCCAGGGTTTGAGCCTGCAAAACCATTTGTATTTGCAGGGATTTACCCAATAGAGACAGATAAGTTCGAAGATTTAAGAGATGCACTAAATAAGTTAAAACTTAACGATGCAGCCTTAACTTTTGAGCCAGAGAGTTCACTAGCTCTTGGTAGTGGATTTAGGGTAGGGTTCTTAGGAATGCTACATATGGAGGTTGTAAAAGAGAGGTTAGAGCGAGAATTTAACTTAGATTTAATTGCAACAGCTCCAACAGTTGTTTACGAAGTTAAGCAAACAGATGGCGAAACTCTAGTGGTTCAAAACCCTAGTGAATTGCCCGACCCATCTAAGATAGAAGCAATTTTTGAGCCATATGTAAAAGCTACAATTTTAACTCCAAATGAGTTTGTAGGTAACTTAATAAAGCTTCTTAATGACAGAAGAGGAATCCAAGTTAAAATGGATTACTTAAACGAGAATAGGGTACTTTTGGAGTACGATATACCTATGAATGAAATTGTTATGGATTTTTACGATAAGCTAAAATCTACAACAAAAGGTTACGCAAGTTTCGATTATGAACCAGTTGGTTTTAGAGAAGGCGATTTAGTAAAATTAGATATTAGAGTAGCAGGCGAAGTTGTTGATGCACTATCTATTATTGTTCCTAGAGAAAAAGCAAGAACTAGAGGCTTAGCATTTGTAAATGAGTTAAAAGAGCTTATACCAAGGCAACTTTTTGAAGTGGCTATCCAAGCAAGTATAGGTAATAATATTATTGCAAGAAGCAATGTTAAATCTATGGGTAAAAATGTTACAGCTAAATGTTATGGTGGAGATATTACAAGAAAAAGAAAGCTTTTAGAGAAAC
>CAYMUV010000055.1:0-5711 GCA_964393855.1 uncultured Nitratifractor sp. | reverse complement strand
GAGTTGTAATTACAAGTTTAAATAAACCTTTTTATAGACAAAGATTTATGTGGGGAAGAAGAATTAATTAAGATTAATTACTCACAAGTAAAATGGCTTAGCTATTAAAAGCAATTAAATTTTATTCTTAAAGTGCATAGATATAAACGCTTATTAAATAGTCTCTCTTATGCACTTAAAATTTTTATCTTCAGAATATTTAACATATCTATAAAGTTTATAAGAGTAGATTACTTTTTTATTATTTAATACTCAATTGTTGTCAATTTGTTATAATTATAGATGTTACTTATTATTATTTCGATAAAATATCAATACATAAAGTAAAACTAAAATTATACAAATTTGGTGTTTACTTATTTTAATAAAATATATGGATTGCTTATGAAAAAAATTGTACAAAATGGTTTATTGGCATTTTCTTTATTTCAACTTCCTGTATATGCAAATACATGGGTAGAAAATGGGAAATTGAGTTCTCTTGGAAAAGAGTTGGTACAACAAATTAAACAAGATAAAACAGTTGCTCCTGATTTACCTTTTTATAGATTATATAGAGATGCTAAGTCAAATAAGCACTTATCAGAACAGAAATTAGCTAAATTATATAAAGCTTATGCAAACTATATAATAAAAGGCAATATTAATTGGAAAGCTTTTGATGCACATATTGCCAAATTAAAAGAGAAGTATGACTATAAAGTTGGTTGGGAGAGAGTTGCCCCACCTTACTCATATAACTCTATACTTAATAATATAGAATTAAATGGAGATATTGGCTCAGAGCTTAGTCGTACAGAGCCTAAAAGATTTAAGTACAAAAAATTAAAGAAGTATCTTGAAAAGTATATTGCAATAGCTAATAGTGGTGGATGGAAAACCATGAAGTCTAATGCAACACTAAGAGTTGGAAGTAGCAGTGCAGACATTCCAAGAATTAGAAAAAGATTAAAACTAGTTGGGGATTTAGGTAATTGTAGTGCCTCTATGGATTCTGATATATACGATAGCTGTATGGCTAAAGCAGTTAAAAGATTTAAATTAAGACATGGCTTAAAGGCATCTTCTGTTATAGATAGAGAAACGAGAAATGAATTTAAAAAGCCAGTATCTTATTACATTAGAAAAATAAGATTAAATCTAGATAGAATTAAGTGGATAAGAAGAGATGAGGCGCAAGTTAGAATAGAGCTTAATATTCCTGCATTTAGATTATATTTATATGATGGGCAAAAGTTGGTTACTACTATGCGTGTAATTACAGGTAAGCCAAATCATCCAACACCAGTATTTAGTGATACTATGACTACTATTGTTGTTAATCCATACTGGAGAATTCCAGAGAGCATCGTTAAAAAAGAGATGATTAAGCACTTAATAAAAAATCCACACTACTATGATAAGCAACATAAATTTTTATATGATGGCTGGGGTCCAGAAGCAAATAAGGTAAATCCAGCAAAAGTTAATTGGAGAAAGTACAAAGATAATGACAAGCATATACCATACCATTTTATGCAAAGTCCAGGAACAAAAAATGCACTAGGAAAAATTAAGTTCTTGTTCCCTAATAAATATTCTGTTTATATTCATGACACTCCAGGGAAAAGAAGATTTTTTAATACTGTAAGAGCATTTAGCCATGGTTGTATGAGAATTCAAAAACCAAGAGAGTTGTTAGAAGCTTTGGCTTTATATAATAGTAATGTTAAAGTAGATTCTATTATGAAAAGGCTTGGTACAGATAAAAATAAGCAAATAGCTCTTAGAAGAAGAGTTCCTGTTGATATAACATATTTAACATCATTTGTTGACGATTATGGAAACCTACACTTTAGAAGAGATATATATGGTTATGATAGAGCACAGTTAAAAGGGTATTTAAAATCTATACCTATAAAAGCTACATCTTCTAAAAAAGAGAAAAGTGTTAAGGGTAAAAAATCAACTAAGAGTAAAAAGGTTGACTCTATTAAGAAAAAGAGTAAAAAATCTAAGCACAATACAAATGCTAAAAGCAAAAATAAAGCAGAAAAAAAAAGTAAAAAGAGTAAATATGATGTAATAGAGATTGGATACTAATTTAGTATAATCTCTATTTTAATAAACCAATCTTTTATTTGGTTCTATAATGTTAAATCTAATCATAGAGTTATTTAAGTGAATTAGAGAACTTTTTGGTTTTCTAAACTCTATTTTTCCTAATTGTGTCTCTAAAAGCTCTTCGAGTTCAGCTAAAGTAACTTTTTGTAATTGAATTGGAAGTTTTAATTTATCTCTTGTCTCTTTTGTAATTGTAATGCCGTTTTCTGGGTTTTTATCTGCATCTAGTGACTGTAATAAAACAGTAAGTTTTACTACATTTTGGTTATATAAGTCACTTCTTTTTGCACCAACAATATCTTGTGGTAATATTATTCCATCTTGAGGAATTTTATATATTTTTCCTAATCTTATTTCGCCAATTTTAAAGCCAAGTGGCATATGTCTGCAAGATAGTTCTCCATCTTTTGAAGTATAGTCAAAAAGACCAGCACATTGATACTCTAAGCCTTCTACTTCAGAGTCTACAACTTTTGCTTTTTTATCTTCAACACTTACACAGCCACTAAATAGACTTAATGCAATTATCGATAATGAAATAACTCTTTTCATATTAATTCCTTTATTGTACTAACAATAATATTACCATAAAATGGCTTATTATATTTTTAATTATCTGTAAAATTATTTTTATTATATCAAAAAATACATAATATTGACATATAGTCTTTAATCTATTATTAAATTAGTATCTTAATATTAATAGCTTATTAGTAATTTTGGTAAAATATGGTAAAATATCTTTTTTAATCTAAAATAGTACTACATAAACAGGATATATCGTGAAACATTTTTTAACATTAGCCGACTTTTCGAAAAGCGAACTTTTAGAGATGATAGATTTAGCTATCAAAATTAAAAAAGAGACAAAAAATAGAGAATTTGTTCCTTATATGCAAAAAAAGAGTTTAGGAATGATATTTGAAAAAAGCTCTACAAGAACTCGTGTAAGTTTTGAAACAGGTATATATCAGCTTGGTGGAGTTGGGCTATTTTTATCTAGCAACGATTTACAAATTGGTCGTGGAGAGCCTATAAAAGATACTGCAAGAGTTATTAGCTCTATGGTAGATATGGTAATGATTAGAACTTATGAGCAATCAAAACTAGAGGAGTTTGCAAACTATTCCAAAGTGCCTGTAATTAATGGTTTAACCGATAGCTACCATCCTGTGCAGTTAATGACAGATTATTTAACAATGTTAGAGTTTGGAAAAGGCGAAAACTCTAGTGTAGCATATGTTGGAGATGGTAACAATATGGCTCACTCTTGGCTATATCTATCTGCAATTATTGGCTTAGATTTACGCATTGCAACGCCAAAAGGGTATGAGTGCGATGAGCAAGTAGTAGCAAAAGCAAAAGAGTTAGCAGCTAAAAGTGGAGCAAAACTTACATTTGTTAACGACCCAATAGAGGCTGTTAAAGATTGTGATGTAGTAACTACAGATACTTGGGTTAGCATGGGGCAAGAGGATGAAAAAGAGAAGAGGGTAAAAGATTTTGATGGCTTTATGGTAGATAGTAAACTTATGAGCCATGCAAAAAGCGATGCGATATTTCTGCACTGCTTGCCAGCATATAGAGGCTACGAAGTTAGCGAAGAGCTATTCGAAGCACAAGCAGATGTGATTTTTGCAGAGGCAGAAAATAGGCTACATGCACAAAAAGGTATTATGGTTTGGTTAGATAGCAAAAGGGATGAAAATTGAGTAATAAAATAGATTTAGAGCTTTTTAGTAAATATTCAAAACCAGGACCTAGATATACAAGTTATCCAACTGCTTTAGAGTTTAATGATGATTTTAAATACGAAGATTATATTAATTTTTTAGAGCAAGGGGATAATAATTTATCTATTTATGTGCATCTTCCATTTTGTAGAAGTGCTTGTTACTTTTGTGGTTGTAATGTAGTATTTACATCTAAAGAGAATAAGTTAAGCCAATATGTAGAGTATTTAAAAAAAGAGATAGATATTTTAAGTGAGCATATCGATAAGAGTCGTAAAATTATGCAGTTTCACTTTGGTGGTGGAACTCCAACATATTATAAAGCTTATGAGTTAGATGAGATTATTAGCTATATTAAGTTAAAACTTGGCGATTTCGATAAAGACGCCGAAGTTAGTGTAGAGATTGACCCAAGATTTTTTAACGAAGAGCAGATGAAGGTCTTTAAAAAACATGGCTTTAATAGAATTAGCTTTGGCGTGCAAGATTTTAACGAAAAGGTACAAAAAGAGATTCATAGAGTTCAACCCTACGATATTACAAAAAATGCTGTAGATTTAGCAAGAAAGTATGGAATAAACAGTATAAATACAGACCTTATATATGGTTTGCCTTATCAGAGTTTAGAGAGCTTTAAGCAGACACTCGAGCAAATTATTACACTAAACCCAGATAGACTTGCAGTGTTTAACTATGCACATGTTCCTTGGCTTAAAAAGACTATGCGTAAATTTGACGAAACTACCTTGCCAAGCCCTGCTGAGAAGTTAAAGATTTTTCAATACACAATAGATTTTTTAACAAGCAATGGGCTAGAGATGATTGGAATGGATCACTTTGCTAAACCAGAAGATGAGTTATTTAGTGCTATTAAAAAGGGTGAGTTACATAGAAATTTTCAAGGCTACACTACAAAAGGTGGAGCTAATTTAATAGGAATTGGTTTAACAAGTATAGGCGAGGGTAGTCGCTATTATGCACAAAATACAAAAGATATGAAAACTTATGAAAGTGCAATAGATAGTGGAAAACTCCCTTTTGAAAGAGGTGTGGTTTTAAGTGATGATGACTATATAAGAAAGTCTGTAATTATGGAATTGATGGCAAACTTTTCTATAGATATAAAAAGAGCAGAAAAAGAGCATAATATAGATTTTTTTGACTATTTTAGCGATGCAGTAGAGGCGCTAGATGGTTTTATAGACGAGGGTTTAGTAAGCTTAGATAAAGAGCATTTACGAGTTAGCGAAACTGGAACACTGCTTATTAGAAACATAGCAATGCCATTTGATGCCTATATGCAAAAGTATGCAGGTAGCAAAAAGAGTTTTTCGAAAACGGTATAAGTATGGAAGCAAAAGATATATTTAATTTTACAGCAACAAGCGACGAGTGCATAAAGTGTGGTAAGTGTATTCCGGTTTGTACAATACACAATGTAAATGCCGATGAGGTTACAAGCCCAAGGGGTTTTATAGATTTGCTTGGTGCTTATGAGCGAGGCGAGTTAGAGTTAGATAAAGATGCAAAAGCGATATTTGAGAGTTGCTTTTTATGTACAAATTGCGTAGATGTTTGCCCCAACTCTTTGCCAACAGATATGGTTATAGAAGAGGTTCGAGCAGATATTGCCCAAAAGTATGGTATAGCGTGGTTTAAGCGAGCATTTTTTACACTGCTAAGACATAGATGGCTTATGGATATTATGATGAAACTTGGCTTTGTATTTAAAACTTGTGGCTTTAAGCAAGAGAAAAAAGCAGGTGGAATGCGAGCTAGGTTTAACTTGCCTATTTTAAAGGCAGATAGACTCTTACCCAGCCTTAGTAAAACAAGTTTTTTAAATAAGTATCCAGCAAAGATTAACGAATCTGG
>CAYMUV010000054.1:0-5771 GCA_964393855.1 uncultured Nitratifractor sp. | reverse complement strand
CTTGGGTTCATCTCTATAACAATCATTCTACCTGTTTTTGGGTTTACAGAAAATTGTACATTACTACCACCTGTATCAACGCCAATCTCTCTTAATATTTTAAAAGAGGCATCTCTCATTCTTTGGTACTCTTTATCTGTTAGGGTTAGTGCAGGGGCAACTGTTATAGAGTCGCCTGTATGCACACCCATAGGGTCAACATTTTCGATAGAACATACAATAATGCAGTTATCTTCTCTATCTCTAATAACTTCCATTTCGTACTCTTTCCAACCAAGTAGCGACTCTTCGATAAGAATTTCGCTAATTGGGCTTGCTTCGAGTCCACCTTGTGCTATCTCTTTAAATTCATCGATATTATATGCAACACCACTACCACCACCAGCAAGTGTGTAAGATGCTCTAATAATTAAAGGAAAACCGATCTCTTTTGCTGCTGCTAAAGCTTCTTCTAAATTATAAGCGTATTTAGAAATTGGTAAATCCATACCAATTTTAATCATTGCTTCTTTAAATGCTTGTCTATCTTCGCCCTTTTTTATTGCTTCTGGGTTTGCACCTAAAAATTCCACCCCATTTAGCATACCTTTTTCGTACATACTCATGGCAACATTTAGTGCAGTTTGTCCACCCATTGTAGGTAATATAGCATCTACTTTTTCTTCTTTTATAATTTTAGAAATTATCTCTTCTTCTATTGGTTCAATATATGTTCTGTCGGCAAATTCTGGGTCAGTCATAATAGTTGCTGGGTTAGAGTTAATTAATACAACACGATAACCAAGTTCTTTAAGAGTCTTTGCTGCTTGTGTTCCAGAGTAGTCAAATTCGCAAGCTTGCCCAATTACAATTGGACCAGAGCCTATAAGTAGAATAGTTTTTATATCAGTTCTTTTTGGCATTAAAGTAGACCTTTTTTTAGTTTAGTATTATACCTAAATGTAGTTAAAGCCAAATTATTTAATCTCTTTTTATCTACTTCTCTTCATTCCAATATTCTATTTTTTTTAGTAGCTCATCCTCTTTTATAGGTTTTATTAAAATGTCATCTGCTCCATAGTTTATAACTTCGGAAACGATGCTATCATCAGTTGTTAATACAATTACAGGGGTATTTGCATTATCTTTTTTAGATCTAAACTCTTTAAGAAAACCTTTGCCATCTAAAATTGGCATAAATATATCTAAAAGTACAAGATTAATATCTTCGTTGCACTCTATAATTTCTAAAGCTTGAGCACCATTTGTTGCTTCTATTATATTGCTTATAATATCTTTATGGTGCGAAAGCATAGCTTTAATAAGCTTTCTGTTGATTATATCATCATCAACGAGTAGTATTGTAAATTTACTCATTTAGTTATTCCTGAAATTTTTAATAATATCTGCTATCTCATCTTTACTAGTTAATTGCTTAATTGCAGTAACGGTGATATCGCTATAATCTTTGTTTTTATTTGGCTCTTCTGTTAGAACAACTTTTGCATCTTGTTGTTTAATAATCTCTACTACTGTTTTTGTTAAATACTCTTCGTCTGTAAAAATAATATCATAATCTTCATTTGCAATTTTATGTGCAAAATTTTCGTTTTGTTCTAGTACATCATGGTCTATATTAATAGATGCCATTAATGTTGATAATATCTTGTTACTTAAAGGGAATTTTTTAGCAACTAAAACTTTTTTTATTTTTGTTTTCTTTTGTTCGTATTTCTCTTTAATCTCTTGTTTAATCTCTTTCTCTTTTTGTGATTTGTCAATTTTATCTAAATTTATAGTAGATTTATGACTTAAGAATTTATGTAAAATATAAAGCAGTTCTGCCATCTCGATTGGCTTAGATATATATTCATCTAAACCTTCTTGTAGTAGTCTTTCTCTATCTCCTTTAAGAGCATTTGCAGTTAGGGCAATGATAGGAACCATATTTAAACCATTATCGTTTTCGTAATCTTTAATTATTTTTGTTGCCTCTATACCATCTAATACTGGCATTTGAATATCCATAAATATTAAATCATAATCTTTAGTTGCTCTTCTTTTATCTACAGCCTCTCTACCATTATCTGCTACATCAACATCTAAACCAAATCCTTTTAAAATATTTACAATTAGTTTTTGGTTAATTATATTATCTTCTGCAACTAATACTTTTCCTGAGTATTTAGCATGTACAGTTGGTGCTTCTGGCTCTTTTGTCTCTTCGAATTTTGTTAAATATTTAAGAGTATTTAAAAACTTATTAAATCCAATAGGTTTAAATAGAACTCTCTCATTTGGTAAAGAGAATCTCGCAAGATTATCACTATTTGTAATTGTTGATAAAAGTACTAAATTATCTTTATCTATTTTTGCAACACTATCGATTAGCTCTTTATTAGCTTTGTTAATATCTAGTAAAATTGCTTTTGTAGAGTTAGAGCTTTGAGTAATTAAAGAGTTTAACTCATCTGCACTTTTAAATGTTTTGTAAGTTGTACCATAATATTTTAAATATTTAGTTATGTAGTTAGCTAGTTTATTATCTTTATCTTCTTGATATAGTAATATCTCTAAATCTTTAAAGCTATTTTGATAGTTTTTAATGCCACTTTCTATCTCTTCTATAGGTAGCGTGTAATAGAAGGTAGAACCAACTCCCTCTTTACTCTCTACTTTTAACTCACCACCCATTAATTCGATGTATTGCTTAGTAATTGTTAAACCAAGCCCTGTACCGCCATATTTTCTATTAATAGAAGAGTCGCCTTGCATAAATGGTTGGAAAATACGAGATAGTTGTTGTTTAGACATACCAATACCGCTATCGCTTACAATAAACTCTACCCAAACTCTATTATCATCTTGTACTTTAAAGCTCTTTTTAATCTCTACATCTATTTCGCCACCATCTTTAGTAAACTTAATAGCATTATTTAAAAGGTTTGTTAATACCTCTTTTAATTTAGTAGGGTCGCCTTTTAATTTAGGGCTAATTTCTGGGTCTAAATAGTAGTTAAGCTCTAAATTCTTTTCAGAGGCAATAACAGCAAATGTATCTACAGTGCTATCAAACTCTTTTGCAGTATCAAAAATAACATGCTCAAGTTCTACTTTGTTACTCTCTAATTTAGAAAGGTCTAAAATGTTATTAATGATATTTAGTAAGTTATCAGAACTCTTTTCTATAATGCTAACATACTCTTTTTGTTCGTCATCTAATTTTGTATTTCTAAGTAGTTCAGCAAAACCTATAATACCATTCATAGGTGTTCTAATTTCATGTGACATATTAGCTAAGAAGTAAGATTTTGCTCTATTTGCTTCTATTGCACCAACTTTATCTTCTTTAGCTGTCTCTACCATTTTTTCTAAGAAGCGATAACCTTTTTGCATTCCATCAGAAGTTTCGAAATCGATTGTATTAATCTCTTCTAAATCCTCTTTAACTGTTGGGTCAGTCTCTCCAATCTCTTTAACAGCTCTTTTTAAAGATAGCTCCAACTCTTTAGAGTTTGCCTCTAATTCTTTAGAAATTTTATGACCAAATATTATTAATAATAGAGAAGTTAATAGTAAAAAGCCAAATAAACCAACTAAGAATAGATGCTTATTCATATATGTTGCCAACTCATTTTTAGCTTGATTGTCTATTAAGATAGAAGTTTTATTATAAAGCCCAATATACTTACTTAAAACTGTAAATAGTCTTAGTGTATCGGTTTTATAGTTGGCATCTTTAGAGTTATGTATAATATCGCTATATACATCAATAAATTTATCTTTTATAACATCTCCATAAGAGTTGTGTAGATAGTTTTTTATCTTGCTTGCTAACTCTTTATTATCGACTAAATCTGGATTAAATATCATAGCTTTAGAGTGATAGTTTATCCATTTAGATAACATATCTTTTGTTACAGGCTTTTTCTCTTCTATGTTATATATTAGGTAGTCTCTTAACAATCCAGCATACTCTTGACTAATGTAGAGATCGGTTAAAGAGTTGCTGATTTTATTTAAATTAACATTTAACGAAAAGTGGTTAATCTTTAATAAATTTTTTAATATCGGAGTTGTTAAATTGTCTGTATATAGTTTTAAAGTATCTCTATAGTTCTCTTTTGAAGAAGAGTTTACTCTGTTTCTAATATCAGATAATTTTTTTAAACTTTTATTTAAGCTATTGTAAGAGTCTTTATTGATAGTTACAATTTCGCCTGTAATTAAATCTTTAGGTAATAGAGCATTACTCTGTGTAATTAAACTGTTTTTATACTCTTTAATTGCTCTATTTGTTTTGCTGTATTGCTTATTTAGCAACTCTTTATAAGAGTTTTTATTCGATGCCAAATAAAGGGCAGAAATCCCTCTTTCTCTACCTACTTCTACTAATACTTTATCTAATGCACTGTTATTATTTATAATTGTTTTGTAAGTTTTTGTTTTTTGGTAATTTATATAGGTGTTATAAAACAGGTAAGTAGCCGCAGCTACTAAAATTAAGGTTGGTAATATAGTAATGAGTTTTAATTTATTCTTAATTTTCATCGCTATCACTCTCTAGGTTTTTTACTAAAGCTTCTAGTCCTTTAATCTCACTTGCGTACTCTTTTATTAAATTAGCACTTTTTTCTAAATTGTTCTCTTTTTGAATTGAGAATAGCGTATTTGCAACATTATCTAACCTCAGATTACTAGCTGCACCTTTGAGCATATGTGCAGTTGTCTGAAGTTGCTTTATATCTCTGTTCTTATAAGAGTCTATTAAAATTGGTAAATGCTCTTTAGATTGCGCAATAAAATCGCTAACAAATTCTAAAATTAAACTTTTTGGTAAGCTTAACTCTTTAGTTGGCTTATCTAAATCAAAATCTGTCTCTAGTGCTTTTACTGATGCTAAAAGGTTTGTAGCATTATCTAACTCTATAGCATCTAAAGGTATTGCAGGTGGAGTAGCAGGTTTCTCTTTTTTAAACTCTTTTATCTCCTCTTTGGCTTCTTGTATAGCTTCTTCTACTTTTGAGCTTGCTGTATTATCTTCTCTAAAAGCTTCTACTATTTCTTTTTCTTTAACTGCTTTGCCATTTAATCTATCTTTTAATATTGTTCTAAATACATTTAACTCTTTAATAGATAAATCTTTATTATAATTAGAAGAGATTAAATTAAGTTTTTTAGTAATAGGCTCTAGTGATAATAGAGTACTTGCATCAGTAAGCATATCTATTGTGGAACTATTTCCATTTTTAATATCTTCTTTATAATTTTCTAGTTCATCTAAAAAATTACCTAGCAATAACTTATAGTTGTCTAAATCTATGCTAATATTTTTAGCATTCTTTTCAAAATCTATAGATTCTGCTTGTAGGCTAACTAATTTATTTAAAAGCTCTGTCTCTTTATTCCCTTTCGTTTCCACTTTTTTTTCTGTAATTTCTTTATTAGTAGTTTTTTCTACTTTTGGTTCTATTGTGGTTGGCTCTATAATTTGCGCTTCTTTAATTACCTCGTTACTAACATTATCTTTTATCTCTAAGCTGTCAGTAGTTTTTATAATATCTTTTTTATCAGTAACATCAGGTTTTGTTGTCTCTTTAAGAATTAATAGCTCCTCTTCCTCTAGAGTTAAGTCATCATTTTTATCTGTTATCTCTTCTTTATCTATATCTACTCTATTTAACTCTTCAACTTTAATATCTTCGATAGCTTCAGAAGTTTTGTTTGTATCTAGTAGTGATTCTTTAATATCTCTACTGTCGTTATCTATTATATCTTTTGCACTAGAGATT
>CAYMUV010000053.1:0-5825 GCA_964393855.1 uncultured Nitratifractor sp. | reverse complement strand
GTGCGCTACCAGACTGCGCTACACTCCGTTAAATTGAGTTGCAATTATAGTAAAATTATCTTAAAAAGTCAATAGTATTTAACAAAAATATATAAAATATGATAAAATTACGAATGATTTATTTAACTATGTTTACTATTGCCTTTTTAAGTGGTTCTTTGCTCCCCTTAGGTAGCGAAGCACTACTCTTTTTTTATATAAAGAGTGGCTACTCTACTACTTTTTTAATTATAGTTGCAACTTTTGGTAATGTTTTAGGTGCTATCTTAAACTATTGGTTGGGTTTAAAAGGCGAAAATTACTTGCTAAAAAAGGGATATATTAAAAGAGATTCTTTAATTAGTGCCACAAGAGTATTTAACAAGTGGGGAAAGTTTTCACTTTTGCTTAGTTCACTACCAATAATTGGCGACCCTTTAACTTTTATTGCTGGTATTTTACGATATAATTTTGTACTATTTCTTATTTTTGTTACAATTTCTAAATTGAGCAGATATATATTTGTATCTTTTTTTACATAAAGTAGCAAAAATTGTGTAGAATATAAAAAAGATTTAAAAGGTAAAGAGATGATATTAAATTTAAAAGTTTTCTTTTTTGATGCTAAAAGAGATTATCTACCTTACTATAAAACTTTTAATATAGATATTGATACTAATAGCAGCTTAAATACTCTATTATCTAAAATTAAAGAGCGAGATAGAGATTTTGATTACCCTAAAGAGAGAGCCTATTTAAGAGTAAATTCTCTTGTTACTAGTAGCTCCGTTAGTGTAAAAAAGCTTGTCGATAAACTTGGTAGCAATTTAACAATAGAGCCAATATCTAAATATAGATGTGTAAATGATTTAATTATTAATGACAGTAACTTTTATGAGAACTTAAAAAAGTTAGAAAAATTTTGCAGCCAAGAAGATATTGAGTATTATAATAGATTATATGGTGTTTTTTATGCATCTGGAACCTTTGAGTATAATAAAGAATATATCGGAGATGCTGCACTTATTTTAGCCAGTAGGCTAATTTACAACAAACACCCAAAAAGAGATGAAATTTTAGATATTATCTCGCAAGATAATGGATTGTGGGATGCTGAGTGGGAGAATAATCTTTTTGAAGAGATTGATTATAAAAGTACTTTTGAACTACTGAAAAAGCTTGCTAAGCCTAAAAAAGATATAAATAGGGTAAATGGTTTATTTGTTAGAAAATATAAAGATATAAATATTAAAAACGATGAGCAAATAGGTATTGCTTTCTACTATGGAGAGGAGTCTAAAGAGCTTTGGGAGCTATCTAGTGGTGCAATCAATAAAGGATATGTAAATATTAATTACTCTCATGCCAATAAGAGTTGTGGAATTAATCTATTAACAACAAACGAGGAGTTGGCACTTAAAAAAGCTGCTAGAGTGCTTTTAGATGCTTATGATAGTGGGGCTACACTTCTGTTATGTGATAAAATATATAGTGACTATTTTAGAAAAAATATAGGTAAAATAGAGCGAATAAGCAGACGAAATATTTTAATGAATATTCAAGATATAAATGAGTTTAGTATTGATTAAAAGTTATAAATAGTTATAGAAGTTTTCTTTTAAAAAAAGCTATGATAATTAGGCTAATAAACCTAATTATACACGCTCGATGATTGCCATTTCTGCAGCATCTCCACGGCGAACTCTAGTTTTTATAATTCTAGTATATCCACCATTTCTATCTTTATACTCTGGTGCAATCTCTTCTACTAATTGCTTAGTGCTCTCTTTGCATTGCAATTGTGCAAAGATAGCTCTATGAGCATTAAAATCACCTTTAAGTGCTTTTGTTATTAATTTTTCGTAATACTTTCTAAGCTCTTTAGCTTTTGGCAGTGTTGTCTCGATTTTCCCATCTTTGGTAAGAGCAATTGCTAAGTTTTTAAGCAAAGCAGCTCTGTGCTGAGACTTTCTACCAAGTTTACGATATCCATGTCTATGTCTCATGCTAATCCTTTACGATTTTAATTGTTTTATTTTATCTATTAGATTAGCTTTAATTTTGCTATCTAATTTGTAATCTGGTCCAAAACCATGAGCTTCTAGTGTACTCATAATTTCATCTAAAGATTTTTTACCTAAGTTTTTAATAGATTTAATCTCATTTTCACCCATTAATACTAATTCACCAATAAATTTAATACCAGCTCTCTCTAAAGAGTTAGAGCTTCTAGCACCAAATCCTAACATATCTATAGGTATTAAAAGAGTCTTTAATGCACTCTCACTCTTACCTTTAGTTTTTGTTGCTTCTAAATCAATATCAAATACTTTACCAAATACATTTAGTTGCTTATTCATTGTCTCTAAAGCATTACCAAATGCCTCTCTTGGTGTAATTTGACCATCTGTTTCGATTTCGAAAATAATTTTTTCAAAATTTGGATTATCACCAACTAAAACATTTTCGATTCTATAGTTAGCTTTTCTAACAGGTGTAAAGAATGCATCTAGTGCAATTGCTTCACTATCTATGCTATCTCTTAAATCTTCGCTTGGTACATAACCTATACCTTTTGCTATCTCTATAGTAAATTTAAGATCAGCATCTTTATTTAGAGTTGCTAAATGAGCATCGCCATTAATAACTTCTACTTGATCATTAGCTAAATCGGCTGCTTTAATATCTTTATCACCAGAGAAACTGTATGTTACTACAGCTCTATCTAGCTCATCTTTGATTTTAAATCTAATGTTTTTTAAGTTAATAATAAATACTGCGATATCCTCTGTCATACCACGAACAGAGTCAAACTCATGCAAAACACCATCTATTTTTAAAGAAATTGGTGCATAACCTAAAGAGCTACCTAAAATTAGGCGTCTTAAAGGATGAGCTAAAGTTATTGCATAGCCAGTTTCAAATGCCCATGCCATAATTTCAGCTTTATTATCACTAATAACTTTAATATCTACATCTTCAGGAATACCTGGAGCAGTTTTGATACTTTTCATATATAAGCCTTTAGCTTTTATTTAGAGTAAAGCTCAACGATAAAGCGCTCTTCTACTGGAATCTTAATTTCATCTCTTGCTGGAACTCTACTAAATATTCCAAATAGTTTCTCTTTTTCTACATCTACCCACTCAACAATACCAGTTTGGTTTGTTAACTCAATTGATCTTAAAATTTGAGGATTAGACTTACTTTTTTCTCTAATTTCAATTTTTTGACCAACTTTAACACGGAAAGATGGAATATCAACTCTTTTACCATCAACTAAAATATGACCATGATTTACAAGCTGTCTAGCAAAAGCTCTAGTAGTTGCAAAACCTAATCTGTAAACTACATTGTCAAGTCTTTGCTCTAATAATTGAATTAACAATTCACCTGTATTTCCTTCTTTTTTAGATGCTTCTTTAAATAGCGCTCTAAACTGTTTTTCGCTTACACCATACATAAATTTAGCTTTTTGCTTCTCACGAAGTTGCATACCATATTCGCTAATTTTTGTACGACGCTGACCATGTTGACCTGGAGCATATGGACGCTTCTCTAATGCACTTTTACCAGCTAATCTTCTTTCGCCTTTTAAACCTAAATCAACACCAAGTCTTCTTTCAAGTTTCTCTCTTGGACCTCTATATCTTGCCATTTAATTACCTTTTTCTTATAAATCTATAAATAAACTTGTCTTATACACGACGCTTCTTAGGAGGACGACAACCATTGTGTGGTAATGGAGTAATATCTTTAAATGAACTTACACGAATACCTTCGATTGCTCCTACGCTCTTAACCGCAGTCTCTCTACCAGAACCTGGTCCTTGTACCTTAATGCCAACCTCTTTAATGCCATACTCTTTAGCTTTAACCATAGCATCTTCTACTGCTTGTTGAGCTGCATATGGAGTTGACTTTTTGCTACCTTTAAAGCCTAGGCTACCTGCACTGCTCCATGCTAGTACATTACCCATCTCATCAGTAACAGTAATTACAGTGTTATTAAATGTTGCTGCAATATAAACTACGCCTTTAGCAACTTGCTTTTTAACTTTTCTTTTTGCCATTTGTCAATACTCCTAAATTACGCTGCGCCAACAGTCTTACGCTTACCTTTTCTAGTACGCGCATTTGTCTTAGTCTTTTGACCACGAACCGGAAGACCTCTTCTGTGTCTTAAACCACGATAGTTACCAAGATCCATAAGTGTCTTAATGTCAAGCATTACTTTCTTACGAAGATCACCCTCAACCATATAGTTATCTTGTAACTCTTTACGAATTAAAGCTGCTTCAGCATCACTTAATTCATAAACTCTTTTGTCATAACTAATACCTGTTGCATCTAAAACTTTTCTAGAAGTGTGTAAACCAACTCCATAAATATATGTTAATGCATACTCCATTCTCTTATTTTTTGGTAAATCAACCCCTGCAATACGAGCCATACTTATCCTTGTCTCTGTTTATGTTTAGGATTCTTACAAATCACTCTTACAATTCCCTTGCGCTTGATTACTTTACAATCATCGCACATCTTCTTAACCGATGGTCTTACTTTCATAAGATTCTCCTAATATTTTTTGCACCTTTTGTTTGCGTGGTTTGGCGATGTTTTAACCATACCAGCTCTTATATAATCGGTGCGCACTATATAAAAACTCTTCACGCAGATTCCACAAAACATAGTTTTGGGCTTGCGATTATATAAAAATAGTACTTAATTTTTGCTAAATTTGTGTTATTTTGTTACAAGAAGATAAAAATAGTTTACTTTTTACTAAAAAACTATTTTATTGGCACATAGCCTAAAACCCATTCTGCAATATCTTTCGAATTTAAAAAAGATTTATGCCTATCTATCTCTTTTCCATTTTCAAAAAGAATCATCGTAGGGATTGTATTTATATTATATTTTTTAAGTGCTTCTCCTCTTAAGTCAACATTATAACTTGCCATTAATGCCCTACTCCCTACTAATTCTTTAGCTCTTTCAAACTCTGGTTTTAGCAGCCTACAAGGTGCACACCATGGAGCCCAAAATTTTACTAAAACTATTCCTTTTTTATTTATAATACCATTAAAAGATGATGGAGTTAAATTTAAAGCAAAACTAAAAGTAGATATTAAAGTTATTAATAAATATAGTTTTTTCATAAGAATTTCCTTTACAAGATTATAGCTAAATTTTAATGTTCTTGTAAAAAAAACATTAAAAGTCATCAAAGTCTATACTGTTTTTTGCATAATTTGTAACATTTGTTTCAAAGAAGTTTTGCTTAACATCATTCATAGAGAGATGCTTATCTACAAGCTTTTGCAAATATGTATTTTCGTTTTGTGGGAATATTGGCTCTAAACCTATTTTTAATAATCTATCATTTGCGTAGTTATGTACTGTATTTGTAATTAAATCTTCTCTAAGCCCCATAATTGAGTAGTTTTCTATTAAATATTTACCATATTCAAGCTCTATATCTACTGCTTCTTGTATCATTTCATAACTTTTATCTACAACAGAACTAGAGATTTTATTCTCTTTTTGTAGAGTTTTAAAAATATTCGCAAATAGTGGCAAGTGTGTATTAAGTTCATCTCTTGATATAAATTTAATCATATCTCTAGCACCTGGCACTTTATCACCCAATACATATATATAACTAAATCCCAGCAAGAAATATATACCTTCTAAATTAACGCTTGCCATTGCCGATAAAAGCATTTCATCTGCACTATTACCTGCAATATATTTAGCAAATTGCTCAGAAATTCTTTGGTTTTTACGCTTTAACGCATCGTTAGTTTTATAAAGGTCAAAAACTTCATTTGAGTTACCTGCCG
>CAYMUV010000052.1:0-5836 GCA_964393855.1 uncultured Nitratifractor sp. | reverse complement strand
AAAAGCCTTAGGTGGACTTTAATTTGCTAAAAGTTTTAAAAGACCTATATGGTGCTGGTATTCTATTTTTTTACTATGTTAAGTGGTTTATTGCAATTGGATTACCTATTCTTTACTATCAGTTAGACTACCAAAGAAATATTATTTTGGATATTTTATGGCTTTGGTGTATAATACTAATTATAAAAGATTTTATATATAAATTTGTATTAAAAAAGAGCTATTGCGACAGTGATAAATGCTCTAAATAAAAGGATAATTAGTGTTTGGTATATTCGATAGCAAAGAAGAGACAAATATAGCAAAAATATTTTTTGGCTCTAACATAGAGAGCAGAGATGAACTTATAGAGATTAAAAATCCATACTCAAAAGAGGTAGTATCTAAGTACCCAAATTGTACTAAAGATGATGCAAAAAGAGCTCTAGAGATAGCACAAAATGCCTCTAAAGAAACAAAAAAAGCTCCACTACATCAAAGAATTAAGTGGCTTGAAGATGTAGCTAAAAAATTAAGAGAAAACGAAGATTTTTTTGCAAAATTAATTGTAGACGAAGTGGCAAAGCCATTAATGTTTGCAAAAATTGAGGTGCAAAGATGTGCCGAAACAATCGAGCTAACTGCAAAAGAGTTAATTAACCTAAATGGCGAAACTATAAATACAGATGCTATGCCAAGTGGAAGAGATGCTCTAGCTTATTACAAAAGAGTTCCTGTTGGAGTTGCATCTTTAATTACACCCTTTAATTTCCCTTTAAACCTAATTGCACATAAACTTGCTCCAGCAGTTGGAGCAGGAAATGCTGTTGTAGTAAAACCAACACCCGAAGCCCCTCTAACAGCTTATAAATTTATAGAACTATTTGTAAATAGCGAATATGCAATAAAAGATGCAATTAGCCTAGTTTACGGAGATGCCGAAGTTGGAAGCGAGCTAGTTAGTAACCCAATTCCTAGAGTTATTAGCTTTACAGGCTCTGCAATGGTTGGTAAAATTATTATGAAAAATGCCGGTATAAAAAAGGTAGCTCTAGAGCTTGGTGGAAATGCTGCAACATTTATCGATGAGAGTGCAGATATTGCCCAAGCTGCTAAAAAGTGTGCCTTTGGTTCATTTTATAATAGTGGGCAAGTTTGTATATCTTTGCAAAGAATATATGTACACGAAAATATCTACGATAAGTTTGCTAATGCCTTAGCTAACGAAGCAAAACAACTTAAAGTTGGCTCTCCATACGAGGCAGATACCTTTATGGGTCCACTAATAAACGAAGATGCAAAATTAAGAGCAGCAAGTTGGGTTGCAAGTGCTATTAACGAAGGTGCAAAAGTTCTTTATGGTGGCAAAGAGATAGATGGAATATTCCCACCAACTGTAATGACAGATGTTACAGATGATATGAAGATTATTTGCGAAGAGGTATTTGCACCAATTGTATCTCTTGTTAAAGTAAAATCTTACGAGGAAGCAATAGATAAAATAAATAGCTCTCCATATGGCTTGCAGTATAGCATTTTTACAAATTCGCTAAAACACACAAGAGCCTTTATAGACGATGCCCAAGCAGGTGGGGTAGTAATTAACGATATTCCAACTATTAGGTTCGACATTCAACCATATGGTGGTATAAAGCAATCTGGTATCGGTAAAGAAGGACCAAAATTTGCACTCGAAGAGTTTACAGAGATTAAATCGGTAGTTATATTTTAATGAAAAAGGTTGCAATTTCAGCTTGTCTTCTTGGCAATAAGTGTCGCTATGATGGAAGCGATAACTATGACCCTAAACTTTTAGGCTTACTAGAGTGCTACGAAGTCATTCCTTTCTGCCCAGAAGATTTTTGCTATGGTACACCACGCCCAACTATGGATTTAATAGATAAAAATGGAGATATTAAAGTTATATCTAACCTAACAAGTGCAAATTTAACTCCACCAATAAAAGAGTATGCAAAAGCATTTTTTGAATCTAATAAAAATATAGAACTCTTTATAGGAAAAGATAGAAGCCCAAGTTGTGGAGTCTGCAGTAGCAAAGTCTATAACTCTAAAAAAGAGTTAATATCAACAACAGGCACAGGAATTATGGCACAAGTAGCAAAAGATTTAAATATCGAATCTTACGATGCTGAAGAGTACTTAAAAATAAAAAAAGGAATTTAATCGTACTTTCTAAACTGAAATAGCCAATCTTTTTGCTCTTCGCTAAGTTCACTCATAGATTTTAATATTTTAGCCTTAAGCTCTTCGAGGTCTTTTAGTTCTAAATACTCTAAAAGTTCTGGTGCTATATCGAATTTTTCTATATTTTCGCTACTCCATAGCTCTTTTATCTCATTTAATAGCTCTCTTTTAGCTTCCATTTAATACCTTTTTTGTAGAATTATAGCAAAATATGTAACTAAAAGGTTTATATGAAATTAATACTACTACTTTTAATCACTACTTTTTGCTTCTCTGCAAATATTAGTGTAGTCGAAGATTTTAACAACAAAACTTATAGCAAAATTTATAAAAAAAAGAGAATATACAGACAATACAAAAAAAGATATTTTCACAAAAGAGTTAAAAGAGGCTTTAGTAAAATTAAAAGAGCAAAATTAGGTACTATTAAAAAAGATGTTAAAACATATAGCTATAAACAAAATAGTACTGCTCCTAAATTAGCAATTATTATAGATGATATTTCACATAAATACCAATTAAATTTAGTTAAGAGCTTGCCATTTAAAGTTACACCATCTATTTTTCCACCCAACCAAATGAATAAGGATAGTAACAATCTAGCAAGAGGTTTAAAGCACTTTATGGTACATCTACCTCTTGAGTCGCACAGTAGAGCGATGAATAAAATGTATAAAACACTTTTTATTACAGATAGCAATCAAAAAATATTAAATAGAGTTGCAGAGATAAAAAGATTATTTCCAAATGTAAAATATATAAACAACCACACAGGAAGCCTCTTTACAAGTAATTACCAAAAGTCTAAAGTCTTATATAAAGCCTTAATCGATAACAAAATAACATTTATAGATAGCCGAACTTCAAAAAGAAGCGTAATACCAAAACTAGCAAAAGAGTTTAATAGAAGATACTATAAAAATAGTAATTTCATCGATAACAAAATAGAAACTTACGCCATTTTAAGAGAGATTAAAAGGGGTATAAAAATGGCAAAACTTTATGGAAGTGCTATAATTATTGGACATCCTCATCCACAAACCTTTAAGGCTTTAAAAATGGCAACTAAGTACCTAAAAAAAGTAAATACAGTATATATAGACGAGTTATGATAAAAGTATTAGACAAAGAGCTACAAGAGTTAAAATTAATGAAAAAAGAGCCTAAAGAGCTCTACTATATCGGCAATTTAGATTTACTAAATAGACCAAAGGTATCTATTGTTGGAACGCGAAGACCAAATGGTTATACAAAAGATTTTACATACAAACTAGCAAAGGCATTAGCAAAGCGAGGAGTAGTAGTTGTTAGTGGTGCAGCTATGGGTGTAGATGCCTTAGCACACTCTGGAGCAGGGTTTGATAATACTATTGCAGTTATGGCAAATGGCTTAGATATTAGATATCCTGCAGTAAATAAAAGCTTAATAGAACAGATAGAAAAAAGTGGCTTAACGCTAAGCTTTTTTAAAGATAATTTCAGAGCAACTAAGTGGAGTTTTGTAGCAAGAAACGAACTTGTAGTTGCACTTGGAGAGTGCTTAATAGTTACAGAAGCCGACTTAAATAGTGGCAGTTTACGCAGTGTAGATTATGCACTAAAAATGAAAAAGCCAATCTATGTTTTACCACACAGACTTAGCGATAGCCTAGGTACAAACAAACTACTATTAGAATCAAAAGCAACACCAATATACGATATAGAAGAGTTTGCAAATAGATTTGGAAAATATAGCGAAGTAAAAGATGACTTTACTAAATTTTTAGAGAGCTCACCAACTATAGACGAAGCAATATCAAAATATAAAGATAAAATTTACGAAGCAGAGCTAGAGGGTTTAATCTCTATAGAGAATGGAATTATTAAATTACTTTAAATTAGCTAACAACAAAAGCACTATTTGCTAGAGTTGTTATCTTTAGTAGAGTTACTATCTTTAGTAGTATTATTCTCTTTAGTGTTATTACTATCGCTAAGCTCTTTTTTAGGTGGATTTAAAAGGTACTCAACAACAGATTTTACATATTTTTCTGGAAGCATACCTCTTTTAATATCTACAACATTACCCTTTTGATTTAAAATAACTAAATATGGTATTGCACCTCTCCAACCTGCTCTAGCAGCAAAATATCTAACAAATGGCAAATTTTCTCTTTGAGTTAAAACTGTATAGTTAATCCCCTTACTCTTAACAAACTCTTTAAGGTAATTAGCAGGTGTACCCTGAGACTCTATAGCATATATTTTTATCTTATCTTTATACTCATTTTTCAAATTAATATAGTGAGGTATAGACATCAAACAAGGTGGACAGTGTGTTCCCCATAGCTCTATAAAAGTAATTTTACCTTTTGCATCTGGAATATTTAAACCATTTTTAGTCCCCTCTACCGAAATAGTAGTGCCATCTATTGTCTTTAATTCAAATTTTGCTACTGGTGCTTTTACTGGCTCTGACTCTGCAAAAGCAAAAGAGAAAAGAAGCACAATGGCAAAAAAGATTTTTTTTAACATATTTAGTCCCTTTTTTTGATTTAATTATACCATATTACAACTTTATTGTGCACCCTATGTGTAGATAAAATATTTTTGCTATAATTTCATAATTAAGTAGAAGGTTTAATTTATGAAAAAAATAGTTTTAACATCATTGGCAACATCGGCTCTAATTTTTGCAAATGTATCAGACAAAGAGATTGCAAATATGTTTATTTTGGGCTTTTATGGCACAAATGCAACACCAAATACAAAAATCTATAAAGATATATGCTACAGAGGATTAGGAGGAGTTATACTTTTTAAAAGAAACCCAAGTGGCAAGGGTGTAAAAAACTTCTCTTCTAAAGCTAGCCTAAAAAGATTAACAAACAACCTTAAATCGTGTGGAACAAAGCCAATTATTGCAATAGACCAAGAGGGTGGTTTAGTACAAAGAGTAAAATTTAAATACAAATATCCAAAAGCATCATTTACAGCAAAAAAGGGTTTAGCATATGCAAGTATGGTTTACTCTTTAATGGGCGAAGAGTTAAGCAATTTAGGTATAAATTTAAACTTTGCTCCAGTAGCAGACTTAGCCCTAAATAAGAATAATAAAGTTATATACAAATTTGGTAGAAGCTACGGTGCTAACCCTCAAAAGGTAATTAGATACGATAAAGTTTTTATAGACTCTATGCACAAATATGGAGTTAAGGCAACACTAAAGCACTTTCCTGGGCATGGTTCATCTTTGGGCGATACACATAAAGGCTTTGTAGATGTTACAAACAGATGGAAAAGAGTAGAGCTAACACCATACAAAGCTTTAAAATATAGTGCAGATGCCGTAATGGTTGCACACATTTTTAATAGAAAATTAGATAGCAACTACCCAGCATCGCTATCTAAAAAGGTTGTTACTAACCTACTTAGGGAGCAAATTGGCTACCAAGGAGTAGTAGTTACAGACGATATGCAAATGGGTGCAATAAAACAACACTACTCTTTAAAAAAGCAAATTGAACTAGCAATTAATGCAGGCGATGACCTACTTCTTTTTGCAAATCAATTATCGCCAAGAGATAACATACAAATAGAACAACTAATATCAATAGTAAGGTCGCTTTTAAACGAAGGTAAAATTAGCGAGCAATCTATAAAAGATGCAAAC
>CAYMUV010000051.1:2748-5992 GCA_964393855.1 uncultured Nitratifractor sp. | reverse complement strand
TATAAACCAGAAGAGCTAGAGAAAGTTTTAGATGTTGTTGATGTTTGGTTTGATAGTGGCTCTAGCTGGAATGCAACCCTAGCTTCTGGCAATTACGATGCAGGTAGTTACCCTGCAGATATGTATTTAGAAGGAACAGACCAACATAGAGGTTGGTTCCAGAGTTCACTACTTGTAAGTAGTGGAGCTAACTCTATTGCACCTTATAAATCACTTTTAACTCACGGCTTTACTGTTGATGAGAAGGGTGAGAAGATGAGTAAATCTAAAGGAAATGTAGTAGCTCCAGATAAAGTAATTAAACAGTATGGTAGCGAAATATTAAGACTTTGGGTTGCTTTAAGCGATTATACAACAGATTTAAAAATTAGCGATAGCATCTTAAAACAGACAGCTGAGCAGTATAGAAAAATTAGAAATAGCTTTAGATTTTTACTTGCTAACCTTGATGGCTTAGATAGTGTAGAGTTTAATGAGTTTGGAGAGTTAGATAAGTGGATTTTAAATAAAGCATCTAGTGTATTTAAAGAGGTAAATAGCGAGCTTTCTAATTATGAATTTAATAGAGCTTTTAATAAGCTAAATAACTTCTTAACAAATGAGTTAAGTGGTATATATATGGATTTATGTAAAGATAGATTATACTGCGATGCAAAAGAGTCAAATACAAGAAAAGGTGCTCAAGTTGCTATGTATATGATTGCTAAATCTATGCTAGCTCTTATTGCCCCTGCTCTTACATATACAGCCGATGAGATTTTAGAGCACGCACCAGAAATTTTTAAAGGTGATTTAGAAGATATTTTCGATTTAGAGTACCAAGAGTTACCAGAGTTTGAAAGCACTATAAATGATGAGCTTTTAATTAAAGCAAGAGAGAGCTTTAATGAAGCAGTAGATAAACTTAGAAAAGATAAAATTGTTAAATCTACACTAGAGTTAGCAATTGTTGGCGATGGAGATATTTTTAACATTACAGAGCAAAAAGATTTAGAAGATTGGTTTGGAGTAAGTGGCTTTGCAAGCGATATAGAGGGCGAAGAGCTAGCACAATTTAGTATTGATGGGTCTGAATATAAAGTAGTAAAATCACCACTTCATAAGTGTCCTAGATGTTGGAGATTTACTGCTAACGAAGAGGATAAACTATGCCAAAGATGTAGCGAGGTTATAGAGTAGTGGATTTCTCTAAACCTGTTTCAAATTTAACAATTATAGGTGCAATAGCACTTATTTTTATATTTGTTGCCATTGGTTTAGCTGTTGTTAGATATTATAAGAAAAGAGTTTAAAGGAAGATGCGTATGAAGCTAAGAGAAGCTTTAAAACTGAACAAAGAGCAAATTCAAGAGTTAAGAGAGAAAATTTTAGAAGATGCTAAAAATAGTAAACTTAATGCCTACATTGGCTTTGAGAGTGCTGGAGATGGTGTTCCAATTTTAATTAAAGATAATATTCAAGTTAAAGATTGGAGTATAACTGGCGCTTCTAAGATTTTGCAAGGATATATAGCACCATATAATGCAACAGTAATAGAGAAATTGCAAAATGCTGGCATATCTCCACTTGGTCGTGCAAATATGGATGAGTTTGCTATGGGCTCTACAACAGAGAGTAGCTGTTATGGTGCTACTTTAAACCCACACGATACAAGTAGAGTTCCAGGTGGTAGTAGTGGTGGTAGTGCTGCTGCAGTAGCAGGTGGCATTGCTATTGCTGCACTTGGTAGCGACACAGGTGGAAGTATTCGCCAACCAGCTGCATATTGTGGTGTAGTAGGATTTAAACCTACATATGGAAAAGTTAGCCGTTTTGGTTTAGCAGCTTATGCTAGTAGTTTAGACCAAATAGGTCCAATTACACAAGATGTAGAAGATGCTGCAATCCTTTACGATATTATTGCAGGAAACGACCCAAAAGACTCTACAAGTGCAAATATAGAGCATACACCAATTGCACCAAATTTAGACGATAAGCAAACTTATACTATTGCTGTAATAGACAACTACATACAAGAGGCTAGCCAAGATGTACAAGAGGCTTACAATAGAGCCATTGAACATTTAGAGGCTCTTGGACACAAAATTATTCATAAAAACTTAAGTAATACCAAATATGATATCGCAACTTACTATATTATTGCAACAGCCGAAGCTGCAACAAACTTAGCTAGATACGATGGTATAAGATATGGAAATAGAGCTAAGGATATAAATAATATAGAAGAGCTTTATGTAAAAAGTAGAACCGAAGGTTTTGGCGAAGAGGTAAAAAGAAGAGTTTTACTAGGCAACTTTGTGCTATCTAGCGGTTACTATGATGCTTACTATCTAAAAGCACAAAAGGTTAGACACCTAATTAGAGATGAGTTTAACAAAGTTTTTGAAGAGGCAGATATGATACTAAGCCCAATTGCACCAACAGTTGCTCCAAAATTAGGAGAGAGCGAAGACCCACTAGAGATGTATAAAAGCGATATGTACACAATTAGTGTAAACTTAATTGGTTTACCTGCACTTAGCCTACCAATTATGAAAAATAGAGATGGTTTACCAGTTGGCTTACAACTAATTGGAAAAGCTTTTAGAGAGCAACCTCTCTTTAATGCCGCTTTAGCATTAGAGAAGAGTCTTAAATTTAGTAACTAAAGGAAAATAATGAATATTAAAATGCGCGCACTAACTTTCGAAGATGTTTTACTAGTTCCTCAGCACTCAACTGTGCTACCAAAAGAGGTAGATTTAAAAACAAAAGTTACTAAAAATGTAACACTTAATACTCCTATTATCTCTGCTGCTATGGATACAGTTACAGAGTATAAAGCTGCTATTGCAATGGCTAGAGAGGGTGGATTGGGTATTATTCATAAAAATATGGATATTAAAACTCAAGCTAAAATGGTTACAAAAGTTAAAAAGAATGAGAGTGGAATTATTATAGACCCAATATATATTTCGCCAGATGAGAGCGTAGCAAAAGCCGATGCCTTAATGAAGGAGTATAGAATATCTGGTGTTCCTGTTGTAGATGATGCAATGAAACTAATTGGTATTATTACAAATAGAGATATGCGTTTTATTACAGATATGAGCATATTAGTAAAAGATGTTATGACAAAAGCTCCTTTAATTACTGCAAAAGAAGGAATCTCTTTAGACGAGGCAGCAGATGTACTTAAAGAGCACAAAGTAGAAAAGCTTCCTATTGTAGATGAAAACGATATTTTAAAAGGTTTAGTTACAAT
>CAYMUV010000051.1:0-2648 GCA_964393855.1 uncultured Nitratifractor sp. | reverse complement strand
ATTGCAACAGGAGCAGCTGCTAAAGATTTAATAGAAGCTGGTGCAGATGCAGTAAAAGTTGGTATCGGACCTGGAAGTATATGTACAACAAGAATTGTTGCAGGCGTTGGTGTACCACAAATTAGTGCAATTGACGATGTTGCTAAAGTTGCACACAAATATGGAGTACCTGTTATTGCTGATGGTGGAATTAAATACTCTGGGGATATTGCAAAAGCTTTAGCTGTTGGTGCAAGTTGCGTAATGCTTGGTTCTGCATTAGCAGGAACATACGAAGCACCAGGAGAGATGATAATTTACAACGGAAGACAATTTAAAGAGTATCGTGGAATGGGTAGTATTGGTGCAATGACAAAAGGAAGTACTGATAGATACTTCCAAGAAGGAACTGCTGCAGATAAATTAGTTCCAGAAGGAATTGAAGGTCGTGTTCCATATAGAGGTAAAATTTCACAAGTATTGCATCAAATGATTGGTGGGCTTCGTTCATCTATGGGATATTGTGGCTCTAAAGATATACCAACTTTCTGGGAAAAAGCAGAATTTGTAGAGATTACAAGTGCTGGGCTAAAAGAGAGCCATGTACACGATGTGGCTATAACAAAAGAGAGCCCAAATTATCACTCATAAGGAAAATTTGATGTCAAAAAATATTTATGCTGCATTTCGCTCTATTGGTGCTTATGTACCAGAAAAAGTATTAACAAATCACGATTTAGAAAAGATGGTTGATACTTCAGATGAGTGGATAGTAAAAAGAACAGGAATTAAAGAGAGACATATAGCATCAGAGAATGAAAGCACAAGTGATATGGCTGCAAAAGCTTCTAAACTAGCAATAGAGCGTGCAAAACTAGATAAAGAAGATATCGATTTAGTAGTTTGTGCAACTGTTACTCCAGACTACTTTAATATGCCCTCTACTGCTTGTTTAATATCTGATAAGTTAGGTATTAAAAATGTTCAAGCATTTGATATCAGTGCAGCTTGTAGTGGATTTGTTTACGCTCTTAGTGTAGCAAAAGCTTTTGTAGAATCGGGAATGAAAAAAAATGTACTTATTATTGGTGCAGAAAAGTTTAGCTCAATTGTAGATTGGAGCGATAGAAATACTTGTGTTCTATTTGGAGATGGAGCAGGCGCAGCAGTTATTAGTGCAACCAATAATAAAGAAGAGGCAATAGTAGATATTCACGCAAGTGCAGATGGAAGTTATTGGGATTTTTTAATAACTCCAAGCCCTGGAAGTGTAAATCCAGCAAGCGAAGCAGCAATAAAAGAGGGTTTAAATTTTGTTAAAATGAAGGGTAACGAAACCTTTAAATTAGCAGTTAAAACTCTAACAAAAGATGTAAAAGAGATTTTAGAAAACAATAATCTAGAGGGTAAAGATATTCCTCATTTTGTTCCACATCAAGCTAATTACAGAATTATTAATGCAGTAGGAAATGCGCTAAATATGAGCGAAGAGCAAGTTGTTTTAACAGTTCATAAGTATGGTAATACATCTGCAGCATCTATTCCAATGGCAATTAATGATATTTACGAAAGTGGTAGACTTAAGAGTGGTGAGTTGATGCTACTAGATACATTTGGTGGTGGTTTAACTTGGGCTAGTGCTCTTATGCCATTTTCGCCTGTAGATTAATGCAAAGTGCCACCACACTATTTAAAGCACTAAAAGATTTAGGCTACGATAATAGAAGCAAAGATAGCTGGTGGTGGCCAGAGAGTGGCTCTTTTAAAGTTGTAGTTGGTGCGATATTAACACAAAATACGACTTGGTCAAATGTAGAAAAAACGCTAAAAATACTCGAAGATAATTCACTTATTTCATTAGAAAAACTCTCTAATATAGATTTAGCCACACTAGAGAAATTGATAAAAGCTAGTGGTTTTTATAGAGCAAAAGCAAAAAATATAAAAAATCTATCTTTAAATATACTACAAGATTTTGGCTCATTTAATAATTTTAAAACAGATGTAACAAGAGAGTGGTTATTAAATCAAAAAGGCATAGGCAACGAAAGTGCCGATGCTATATTAAATTATGCTTGCTATAAAGAGGCATTTGTAGTAGATAGCTACACAGCCAGAGTATTAAACTCTTTTGGTTATGAATTTAGTAACTATTTAGAGTTACAAGAGTGGATAGTAGATGATTTCTATATTGGATATAGAGATGTATTTGCAAATATAAACCGAGCTCAAGCCTATGCAAGAGCCCATGGAATGATAGTAGAATATTGCAAGGTAAATAAAAAAGGCAAAAATATTAATATTAATGAAATAAAAAACTATCTTAAAAAATTGGTATAATACCCATATAATCACTACTATGAAACTCAATTATAAATAAAATATTAAATTTTTGCAAAAGTTTATTTTGACTTCATTTAATAATTATCAAATAAACAACAATAGACTGTTACCTATTTCTTAAAAATATAATTATTTACTATTCTATGCAATTAATCTGTTACCATTTGGTTATAAAAGTTAGTATAATTGTATATATACAAATACAAAAGGAGAAGAGATGAGAAAGATTAGTCTATTTGCATTGGCTACTATTTTAGCTACGAGCACACTTAGTGCTCAAGAGGTTTTAAGAATTATCACTTGGAAAGGTTATACACCAAAAGCAC
>CAYMUV010000050.1:0-6009 GCA_964393855.1 uncultured Nitratifractor sp. | reverse complement strand
TTAAGAAGTAGATATTTTGTAGAAGAGAAGAGTCAAAATTAAATTGTTGTACTCTTTTTAATAAAGTTTTTCTCTTTTAACTCTTTTATCTTTTCGCTTAAGTAAACACGCATCTCTACGCAATCACTCGAACTATTTAGTAGATCATTTGCCTCTTTTAGTAAAACTGTAGAGAACATAAAAAACTCTACTGCATCAATTAAAGATTTAATATAATCGCAACTATATTTTTTTGGCTCCTCTTTAGAGAGTTTTTTATAAATTTTTATAACCTCTTTAAAGTAGCGTTTTCCTGTCTCTCGACTCTTTGGACTTCTAGCATAATACTTTGCAATATTATCTAAACTCTTAGCTATATTTGGCATATCCTCTTTTTTAGCGATATTATGAATATTTAAACTGCTAAATCTTAATTGATCTTTTTTAGATTTATACCAGCTTAAAACTTCGCGAGAGCGTTCTACAAACTCTTTATATCTTCTTAAGGCATCTTCTGTATTGTTATATTTTATTGCACTTTTATACTCACTTGATGCCTCTTCAAAATCTTCTAAAAGCTCATAAATTAAAGCTTTAAACAGAGCAATATGGTGTAACTGCTCCTTAGAAAGATTTTTTGGTACTCTTTTTAAGTAATCTAACGCCTCATACGCACTCTCTTCGACTTCATCTTTTAGTATATCTTCTGCTCTTTTAATATATAGATTTGTACTACCAAGAGCCATCTTCTTTAATCTAAGATATAGAGTATGCTCTCTAATCTCTTGTTTTATCTTGATGCTCTCTTTCTCTTTTAAATTTTTCTCTTGTTTCTCTATCTCTATATCTAATATTTCGCAGGGTTTAAGCGATAATCGGCTACTATTTTGGGAATTTTTTTTGTGCAATAAATTATCTAAATTATATCTTACAGATTCTAAGAATGAATCATAGTTCTTAAATATAAATTTTAGCATTTTTATCCCCATATTTTTTTAATAGTCCCATTTTATCGTAACTTTATATTAATTTAGCTGAAATATATCGAAAAAATGACATAAATTTTCCACTTGTTTATTTTATTGCTAAGAGATATTTTAGCGTAAATATAGAGTATAGGCAGAAAAGTTAACTAAAAGAAAGATTTATTTTTTTCCCATATTTAATTGTATTAGAGTAGATGTCAAATGCATTGTAAATTGTAACAAACAGCATACCAAAAGATAGTAAAAGTAGAATAGAAGCTAAGTAGTATAGTGGTGCATAAGTAGTAGAGACTGTTAAAAAAATAGCTGCCATAAAGAGTAGCCAAAAATTTCCTTTTGCATATTTAGGTGATACTACCTCGTGCATCATAGGGGCGTCGAAATAGCCTTGAGCATTTAGGTGAAACCAGACTAAAAATGGAACTATTTTATAACTCATTGCAAAAACAATACTTATAGGGAAAATGGCAAATAGTGTTGCAGTTATTAAAGTAGGTAAGTTAAAAATCGTAGCTAAAGAGCTAAAAATTGCAAAGCTAAGTCCAAGTACCCAAAAGTAAAAAGAGGCATCTCTTAAGGGGCGCTTTTTTCTTTTTAAATTGTATAGAGTATATATGCTAAAGCTTGCAATAATGAGCGAAATTATATATGGAAAAATTGTGCCATTCATACCTACAAAAAGCGATATAGCATATAAAATTAACACAACAAATAGTATCATTGTAATGTATTTAGAGTATATTTTATTGTATGGTGGAGCAACATAAAACATCTCTATAACCTGAAAAGATACAGATATAATTAAAATAGCTACCCAAGCAAATAGACCAAAATTGTAGTGTAGTGTTTTTATATTTATGTAATTTAAATCAATATTAATACCAGCTCTAGCACCAACCATTAAAAGAGCAAGTATAACTGCAATAGTAAGCCCAAAAAGTGCAATTAACATTCCACGAGATGAACTGCTATGCTCTATCTTAATTAAATTTTTTATCATAGAGTAGGCAGATGTAAAAATTGCAAATCCAAGCAGAATAGATGCTATTATAAATAGTATGCTCTTAGAGTATAAGAATGCAAAAATTAAAAATAAAGTTCCAAAAAATAGTGTATAGTTTACCCTTAGTGCTAAATCTTGTGCAGTTTTGATACTTACTCCACAAAGTACAGGCATCATCTGAAAAAGTGCTCCTAGCATAAATGATGCCATTACACCTAGCGTTAAAGAGTGTACAATTGCTAAAGTTTTTGCATCAGATAGATTGCTAAGAGAGTCGTGCCAAAAAAAGAGCATTAGTGATGCAATTACACCAAATATAGAACCACTTAAAAATAGTCTTAAAACCACTTGTATAGGTGGTGCTTGATCTAAAGATAAACCACTATTTTGAAACATCTTAATCTCTTAATTTAATAAATTTGCTTAAGTCTATATCTTTTTTTGGCGAAATAAGTATATGCCAATTATTATCTTTTTCTAATTTAGATATAGCATTTAAATTATGCTCGCTAGCAAGTGCCAAAAGAGGTATTGGCTCTTTGCGATGTAGCATATAAAAGTAGCTGTTGTTATCTAACTTTTTTAGAGCATCTATAGCCTTTTCAAGAGGTTCTGGGTGCTCTAGATCTCTAGCATCTAAAAAGAACTCAATCAAAGTTTAATCTCCTCCATTTTAGCAATTAAATTTTCTGCCTTTGAGCTATCTACAACTCTATCTGCCATTGCATAAAGCATCTGCTCCTCTTTCATGTTATGTTGTTGTAGCAAAATCATCATAGATTCTGCTAGTGATAGATAAGCATCTTTATCTTCGCTCTCGATTGCTTGAGCCATTTTGCCCATAAGCGCTCTTACTTGTTCGTGCTCATGCTTCATAACCATAGTTGGTCCCTCTTTGCTGCCTGTTATCTCCTCAAATAGCGGGAAAAACTCCTCTTCCTCTTTTTTAAAGTGTAGTAGAGTCTCATCGGCAAAGCTTAAAAACTCCTCTTTTGCTTTATTAAAATTCCCTTTTGCAGCAGCTGCTTCTGCTTTTGCAAATATATTATCGCACTCTCTATGCTCTTTTGTTAAGTAGTTTGATATGTTCATAAAATCTCCTTATTAACTATTTTTGCTATTTCGCTCCAGCTATCTTTGTTTGTTAAAATATACTCAACTCTTGCTTGCCAAAGTCTTTTAAACTCATTTTGCTCCTCTTGGCTTGCTTGCCCTAAAAGAGACTTTTGCATAAGAGTACTCATATTTGGATTGCCAGGAACTTTTGATAAATCGGTATTTAGCTCGATATAACTACCACTATCCAATCTTGTTATTTTAATTGCCCCTTTGTTGGAGCTACTACTAAACTTAAGCAAATCTCGCTTATTAAATTTGCCACCAATTCCACTAAATCCACCATCATCGCTAGCTCCACAAATATAGCCAATTACTGCACCTATAACTCCAGTAACTCCACTATCTTTTGGCTCTTTAAGCTCTACTTTTATATTGCCTCTTTGTGGTATATCTTTGCCAAAGAGCTCTTTTAGTGCAACTTTAGCCACTACATAACTACTTGCAACTGTTGGACATGAGTGGCTAGCTAATTTAACACAATCTAAATAGCTAATCTCTACTATTCCATCTTTTGTAGCACCTAAAAAGTTAGATAGCTCATCTTTTAATATAAATGGCTCTACTTTATTAAAAAAATCTGGATACTCCAAAGTAACCCCTTTTTTATTATACTTTTTTCAAAACTCAATGAAAGAGCATATTAATTGTGCATCAATCTAATATGCACTAAACAATATTCTCAATTTATGAGTTTTGCTAGAAGTCAATTATCTCTCAAATATTAGCAGGTTTTTATAGTTAATTTAATGATTTATATCAAAATTGTTATAAAATTAAATAAAAATGAGTAATATACACTAAAAAATAGGGTTAGATATGTCAAGAGCTATACTTTTATTAAATATGGGTGGACCAAGTTCTATTAGCGAAGTAGAACTTTTTTTAAAGAATATGTTTGCAGACCCATACATTTTACAAACAAATGCACTGCTAAGAAAGTTGGTAGCTAAAATTATTGTAAAAAAAAGATTAAAAGAGGCAGAGGAGAACTATAAAGCAATTGGTGGTAAATCGCCACTTTTAGATATTACAAATGCTTTAGCTAAAAAAGTTTATGCACTTACTAATACCCAAACATATCCTGTAATGAGATATGTTCCACCATTTGCTAAAGATACTCTATTAAAACTACAAAAAGATGGTGTAGAAGAGCTATTGCTATTTTCAATGTACCCGCACTACTCTAGCACAACAACAAAATCTTCTATCGAGGATATTTTAGATAGCTGCAAAGAGATAGGCTATAAGCCAAAGATAAAAATAGTAGATAGATATTATAATAATCAAGAGTATATTGATATTCAAACAGATCTTATAAAAGATGCACTAGGCAATAGTAAGCCTCAAGATATTAAGCTTATAATCTCTGCACATGGATTGCCACTAGATATTATAAAAAAGGGTGACCCTTATGAAGAGCATATTAAAAGTAATGTTAAATTAATTAAAGAGAGTTTAGCAAGAGATAAAATTGAGTTTAAAGAGATAGAGTTAGCATATCAATCTAAAGTTGGTAATGGAACTTGGTTAGAGCCAAACTTAGCTGATGTTCTAAGAAACCCAACATCTATGAAGGTATTAATTTTTCCTATTGCATTTACAGTAGATAACTCAGAGACAATTTTTGAGTTAGATATCGAGCATAAAGAGATAGCTACAAAGCTTGGGTATAGCTACTATAAGGTAGCAAAGTGCCCAAACGATATAGATGATTTTGCAAAATTTATTGCAAAAAGTATTGAAACTATTACATAAAAAGCTTTAACTTTTTAGCTTATCTATTAAGAGATAACTTGTTTATCTCTATTTTTTGCAATATTTTTATCTGCTCTCTTTTTATATTTTTTATATTTAATAAATTTTGCATCTTTTAGTATTGTTGCTTCTCTCTTTAAAGCTCTTAATTTTTTGATTTTACTATATCGGCTCAATCTTTTAGAGTTTAAAATTTGTAACTTTTTTATAGTAATTTTTGAGATTAATCTATCTATTTGCCTATAACTATATTTAGAGTATTTTAGAGCAATTTTATTATATTTAGATATAGCTCTTTTAGAGTAGTATTTTTTTCTTTTAATTTTAGCAATTTTGATTTTTTTGTTTTTAAATTTTTTATAAGTTTTTATATTTTTGTTGTATGCAATAAATATAGTACCTTTTTTTCTTGTAACCCTTCTAGGTAGTTTGCCTTTAATAGTTACTTTTGTTCCAACTCTTGCCCAATTATATAGTTTTTTTGCAAAAGTTTTATTTACTCTAACACAGCCGTGAGATGCTGGTCTGTTTGGTGTATAACCAGAGTGCAAAGCAACTCCACTCCAAGTTAGTCTTAGCATATATGGCATTTTTGCTCCACCATCAGGTTTTGGCCACTCGTTAGAGATGTGTAGTTTCTCTTTTTTTAAAATATTAAAGTTACCCGTTGGAGTTTTAAATTTTTTGCGACCAGTAGATACCCAACCACTATAAATTAATCTATTACCCTCATAAGCATAAGCCATCTGTTTTGAGATATCTACAACTATTTTTTTATTAGAGTAGCCCCATAATGTAGAAGTAACTAAAATAAATATAGATATATAGATTAAAAATTTTTTCATAACTTTCCTTTGTCTTATTTAATTTGTAGAACTTTATCTAAAAAAACAAAATTAGTTAAAAAAGTTGTCAAAGTGCCATATTAAGGATATTTGATAACTATCATATAAGAAATTTAAGATTTGATTTTACTGTAATATTTTGCTTAATAAAATAGTTTTTTAGATATAATTATCACTAAAAATTTAATAGACCTTTAAGTAGCTCATAAATTGAGAAAAAATTAAGTCTAATATAAAGAGAGTTTATGAAGATAGCAGTAGCAGGTACAGGATATGTTGGTTTAAGTAACGGGCTTTTATTGGCACAAAATAATGAAGTAGT
>CAYMUV010000049.1:0-6070 GCA_964393855.1 uncultured Nitratifractor sp. | reverse complement strand
TATTTGGATAACCTTCGGCATATTTATTTGTAAATACACTACCCATTGCCTCCATTACAGCAGGAAGTGTAAAGTTTTCACTTGCAATCATCTCTAAGTGTTCATTTTGTCTAGTTAGCTCATTGCTAATTGCATCAAATATTTCTGGGTCGAACTTCTCTATTTCGTAACTCATTTGTGTCCTTAAGAATATAAAATAATAGTGTATTTATAGCGAAAATTTAATAAAAAAGTTATGAATAGCAAAATATTATATAAGAAAGTTTAACAACAACTATTAAAGAGAGTTACTTAAATGTAACTTTAATTTTACCCTCTTTAATTTCGTAACTTTTAATAGCAGATAGTCGCTTTTTAGATTTATGCAGTACCAATTCATATAGTTTTACCGTTAAAGTATCTGGGATAAACTTTTTTTGACTAGGTGTAATATACTCTAATAGTGACTCTTTAAGGTATTTAACCTCTATTGGAGAAATTTTACTAAATTTAAACTCTTTTGTTTTAGGATTATATGTTAAGTGTGCACTAGCTCTAGCAATTGCAGGCAAGCCCTCTGGTATCTCAAAGCTCTTAAATATAAATTCTAACTCAACTGTAAAAGTTTGTCTGTTTTTACCAGAAAATATTGTAGCACTAACTATTTTAACTTCATTGCTACCAATTTTTTGAGTAATAGGCATCTGTTTTGCTAAGTTCATATTTATAGTCTTAAGAGATAAGTAACCCTCTTTTATCTCTATTGTTGAGCGTCTAGAAAATGGATTATTAATTGATACACAAGATGTAAAAAGAAAAGATATAATTAATGTAATTATAAGAATATAGCCTCTTGTCATATATAACCCCTTATATTACTTTTTTAATATTATAACATATAAAGTGTCAAATTATCTTATATTTAGCTTTTTATTCTCTAGTTGGTATAGTTTTTGTGTCTTTTTAGAAATTTCATCATCGTGCGTTACTAAAAATAGTGCGGCTTTATTCTCTTTTATGTAGTTATTTAGTGCTTCCATAACTAAATCTGCTGTGTTTCTATCTAAATTACCTGTTGGTTCATCTGCAAAAATAATTTTAGGTTTTTTACTTAATACCCTAGCAATAGATACCCTTTGTTGCTGTCCACCAGAGATATCGCCCACCTTTTTATTAATGATATTTTCTATCTCTAACATTTTAAAAATATCTCTATCTACTTTAGTATTAGCCAAAAGTGTTGCAGATTCTATATTCTCTAAAGCTGTCATACCCTTAAAAAGATAGTGAGATTGAAATATAATACCGATATCATTTCGTCTAATAGTCTCTATTTTTTTATTACTAAGTTTATAAACATCTTCTCCAAGCAATTTTACACTACCTGCATCAGGTTTTAATAGGGTAGCTAGTATATTTAAAAGTGTAGATTTACCAGTACCACTTCTACCCATTACAGATACGCTTTGCTGCGAATATAAAGAGATAGAAAGATTATCAAATAACTTATAATCAAAACTCTTAGATATACCTTGTGCCTCTAAAAGCGGTCTGTTTCCTACTACAATCTCCAAAATAATCCTTTCTAAGCAAAAGTTAAATATACTAAATATAGATAAAGCATTGCACCAACAAAAAACCATTTTGGCATCTTTGCTTTTAGCATATCTTCTATCTCTAAATTTGGCTTCTTATTAAAAACTTGTTTAAATAGATATATCTTTACAAAAATATCAAAAGTTTTAATAAGAATAGCAAGCAATAAATATATGCTAATTTTACCATATAAAACTAATAAAAAGAGAAACCATATATATCCAGTATGAGAAGCTAAGAAAATAAAGGGTGAATTACTATATAGTTTATACATCTTTTCGAGCGACTCATATAAAGTAGTTTTAAATTGTAAAAAATACTCTAATAACTCTGCTAATAGAGTTATTATAAGAATTTCGACTATGCTCATTAAAACTCTTTAATAACTCTTTTAAATACTTCGCAAAGTGCCTCTACTTCTTCTATTGATGTTCTCTCGTTTGGTGCATGTATTGTATCGTTAATTACACCAAACTCTACTGTATCTACTTTAAATTCTCCAAAAAATCTTGCATCACTTGTACCACCTGCAGTTGAAAGCTTTGTCTCTATGCCACACTCATCTTTTATCGCTTTTTGCATAACTTTTACCACTTTAGATTCTGGGTTAGTCATAAATGGTTTAGAAGATGGCTTAAAGTCAAACTCGTACTCTAAACCTTTAAAGTTCTCGTTTACAAAATTTTCTATATCTTCTGGGGTTGTTGCCGTAGAGTTTCTTACATTAAACATTAGTTTTAAAAGCCCTGGAGTTACATTAGTAACCTCCATTCCTGCTCTAATATCTGTAATTACAAATTGGCTAGGCTCAAAAAATTCATCGCCATCATCTAAATTATATCCTGCAATTTTAGGCAAAATTGGTGCGATTAAATTAACTACATTTACAGCCTTTGCAGGGTATGCAGCATGCCCTTGTTTTCCAAATAGTTTTATAACCCCATTATTAGAGCCTCGTCTTCCTATTTTAATTGCATCTCCAAAAACCTCTTCGCATGTTGGTTCTGCTACAATAGCATAATCTGGCAATAGTCCTTTGGCTTTTAAATCTTCTAAAACTATTTTTGTACCATAAAAGCCATCGCCCTCTTCGTCTGAAGTTAATAGAATAGAGAGTCTTCCATTAAACTCTTTTGTCTCTTTAGCAGCAACTAAAAAAGCTGCTAAGCCACTCTTCATATCTTGAGCACCACGACCATATATTTTGCCATCTTTTATTTTGGGAACAAAGGCATTAGTATCCCAACCATCACCTGCTGGAACAACATCTACATGACCAGCAAAACATAAATGTTCTCCTTTGCCAAACTCTTTTGTTAAAAAAAGATTTTTTACACCATTTTTATCTAATCTTGTTGCTTCAAAATCACTTAAGTACTCTTCTATAAAATCTAGTAAACCTGCATCATCAGGAGTTACCGACTCGGCACTTATTAGCTTTAAAAGCAAATCTACAACATCATAATCTTGCATTTATACCTCTATTGATTCTCTTTATTATACTCTTCAACATATTCTGGCGTACAAAAGATACCACAATGGCACTTACCCTCCTCTGGTATCTCTTTTTCTATTGCAGGTTTACAAGGGCAAACTCTATCATCAGCACTTTTAAATTTACCATTCTCTTCTACAACCATAAAACAGGGGCAAAATCTTTTACCATAAAGCATTTTATGTCTAGCTAAACCAAGTGTTACACTTTCGTTAACATCCTCCATTGGGTGATATACCCAGCCAAAATTACTACAAACTTTATCTGTAAATTTTTTCGTCTTCTCTAACTCTTCTTTAAACTCAGGTGAATTCATATCTAATTGTTGCATTATTTGAACCTTTATTTCTAAATTTTGGATAATTATAACATAACACTAAAAGCTTTAAAGCCTTTTTTAATATAATTTGTAAAAGATTTTTAAAAAGGTGCAAAAAAGTGAAAGTAGATTTAGAATTACTAGAAAAATTAGAGAAATTATCACTTCTTAAAATAGACGATAGTAAAAGAGAAAATGTAGTTTCTCAGCTTTCTGATATTTTAGAGTATGTAGATAGCTTAAATGAATTAGATACTTCAAGCCAAGATAGCTATTTTTCGACTTTAGATGGCGGTACACCACTTAGAGAAGATGTGGTTAATTCAAACAAAGATATATCAGATTCGATTATAAAAAACGCACCACAAAGTGATGATAACTTCTTTGTAGTTCCAGCAATTATAGAGTAAATTATGGCTGATTTAAAGATATCTCCACTAATAGAGGCTCTCTTAGAAAATAGAGCTTCAGATTTACATATAAATACCGGTGATTATCCATCTTTAAGAATAGATGGTAGTTTAAAAAAGCTTAATTATCCAAAAGTTAGCTCAGAAGATGCAAAAAGTTTATGCTATCCAATTTTAAATGATAGACAGATAGAAAAACTAGAAAATTTTGGCGAAGTAGATGGTATGTTTATTTATAATGAAGATGCCAGATTTCGTTTTAATATCTATAAAACAATGGGCTCTATATCTGCAGCACTGAGGCTAATACCAACTAAAACTCCAAAATTAGAAGAATTAAATGCACCAGAACTTTTTAAAGAGTTAACAAAGTTTCATAATGGCTTAATTTTAGTTACAGGTCCAACTGGTTCTGGTAAATCTACAACTTTAGCATCTATGATAAACGAAATTAACACAAATGAGTATAAACATATTGTTACAATAGAAGACCCAGTAGAGTTTTTACACACGCCAATTAAATCTACAATATCACATAGAGAGGTAGAGAGTGATACTAAAGATTTCTATACAGGCTTAAAGTATGTTTTAAGACAAGACCCAGATGTAATACTAATTGGAGAGATGAGAGATAGCGAAACAATTGCAGCTGCACTAACCGCTGCAGAGACTGGACACTTGGTTTTTGCAACTCTTCATACAAACTCAGCACCAAAAAGTATTAACCGTATTATAGATAGCTTCGATGCTGCACAGCAAAATCAAATTAGAGCTATGCTCTCTAGCTCTTTAAGAGCTGTAATATCGCAAACTCTTATTCCAAAAATTGGTGGCGGCAGAGTAGCAGCATGGGAAATTATGGTAAATAATGATGCAATTGCTAACTTAATAAGAGAGAATAAAATTCATCAAATATACTCTACAATGCAGCTTGGACAAAGTAGTAGTGGCATGCAAACACAAACAAAAAATTTATTAAATTTAGTAAATAATGGTATAATTGAGCCATCAGAAGCAATTAACTTTGCTTACTACCCAGATGAGTTAAAAAAACAGCTCTAAAAAAGGATTTAAATGGATAATTTACTCAATATTAATATGTTTGATGCAGTAGTAATAGGTTTAATATTGCTACTTTCAATAAAAGGTCTACTTAGTGGTTTTTTAAAAGAGTTTTTTAACTCACTTGCTTTAATAGGTGGTCTATTTGTTGCCTCTATGTATAAAAGTGAAGTTGCACAATATGCAAAAGAGTATTTAAATTTAGACTTATCTAAAAATTTATTAGAGTTAATTTCTTTAATTGTTATATTTTTAGTAGCTTTTTTAGTTGTAAAAGCTATTTTTAAAATTATAGACAGTTTCTTAAATGAAGATATATCTTTAATTAGTAGATTACTTGGTATGATAATTAAAATGTTTACTCTATTTTTTGTTTTCTCTTTAATTGTTTATGGTCTATCTTCTAAACCACAAGTTACAGATAAATTTAAAGATACACTAAATAGCAGTAAACTATATCCTTTACTAAAAGATACAGGTGCTACTATCTTAAATATGCCAGTAACAAATATTAGCAGTAGTGACAATAATAATACGGTTAATGCAGTAAGTGCAAATAATAATACAGATGAAAACAAGACAACTATAAGTGATACTACAAATAATAGTGAAAATAAAAAAGATGATAGTACTACTGTAGAAAACAACAGCACTAAAGAGAGTAACTCTACAGACAGTAACACAACAAAGTAAATTACTATGGTCGAATATACTCTGCTTTTAGATGAGCTAAAAAGTGTTTTAAAAAGAAATGGCTTAAAGCATACAAAGCAAAGAGAAGCTATTTTAAAAACACTGTATGCTCACAATGAGCATCATACACCAGAAGAGATTTTACAACTTTTAAAGAGTGATTTTCCTAACGAAAAGATTGGAATAGCAACAGTTTATAGAACATTAGCACTTTTTGAAGAAGAGGGTTTAGTAGAGTCTATATCTTTTGGTAAAGATGGCAAAAAGTATGAAATTGGTCATAAAAAACATCACGACCATTTAATTTGTGTAAGTTGTGGCAAAATTATAGAGTTTATAGATGAAATAATAGAAAAACAACAAGAGATAGTTGCTAAAAATAATAAGTTTTATATGATAGACCACTCAATGAAAATTGTAGGTTACTGCGAAGAGTGTTATAAAAAAGAAGGAGAAAAAAGTTGATATTTAACAACCAATATATTCAAGAGAGAATTAAAAAAGCAGATAAACTAA
>CAYMUV010000048.1:0-6251 GCA_964393855.1 uncultured Nitratifractor sp. | reverse complement strand
TAGCACCACCAAGTGCAGCAAGACCAAGACCAACACCAGCAGCAACTACTGAGTAAGCTTTAATCATATCTGCTCCAGCACCAGCTTCACCAGCGAATGCAAAAGCACCAAGTGCTAAGAAAGTTAAGAAAAACTTTTTCATTATATAATCCTTAAAAAATATTTGTTTATAGTCCATTAGACTTGTTTAAGAATCCGTTCGGCTTGCGTATCCCTACTTATCACTCTTAAAACGACAAAATTATACATTATTTTTTGTTAAAATAATATAAACAGTAAGTTTTTTTTGATACAATCTTAAACAGTTTTATAAAAAACAAAAAACAAGGATAAATATGAAGTTTAAATCTATAATAGCAATAATTTTGTTTACATTTTTAAGTAGCTTTTTATATGCGAATGTGCTAGAACCTACAGGCAAAACAACTTTTAAAGTTTTAAGTGATGATGGTCAAGTGCTACAAAATGTTAATTTAAAAGGTCAAGAGTTTGTTGTGGTTTCGGTAAGAGAGCCAGGTAGTGATGGTAGATTTTATGCTGTAGATAAAGATGGAGTTGTATGGTGGACAGGCATTATTACTTCTGGTGCGGATGATTATAAAACACCAAGTGGAGTATATACAGTACTTAGAAAAAGTAGACGATATATGTCTCATAAATACCCAGATGAAGATGGAGTTAATAATATGGATTTTGCTATCTTCTTTACTAATCAAGGGCATGCGCTACACATGGGTAGTGTTAATTGGATGTCTCATGGATGTATTCATATTGCACCAAAAGATATACCAGTAATTTTTGATTGGGCTAAAATTGGTCAAACGAGAGTTGTTGTAACTAGAAAATCATATATGCCTTTTGCTAAAGATGACTTAATTAAATTTGGCTTTAGATAGTAGATATTTTTACTAATTCTATAAAAGAGATTAAGCTAAAGTTAGCTCTACTCTTTTATCTTTTTGTGACATGACAATTACTTCTACAGTGTCACCCTCTTTTAGTGTTCCTTGAATATCTTTTGGTATTTTAGAGTTATGTAATAGCGCATCATAACCATCTGGCATTTCAACAAAGTATCCAAAATCTACACTTCGTTTAACTATACCCTGATATGGCTTATTGAGTTCATACTGAGCAACCCCTTTGCTCTCGTTTGCTAAAAGCTGTTGTATATACTCTTTAGCATTCAAAATTGCACTATCATCTGTACCAGTTATTTTTGCACTACCTTGTTCTCTATCTAAATCTATAGATACATTAAATTTTTCTATTATCTCTCTAATAGTTGAGCCACCTTTTCCAATAATAATAGGCACATCAGAAGAGTTGATTTTAAAAGTCAGTAGTGAAGGAAGTGCCCCACTAGGAACAATATTCTCTTTTGCTTTTTCCATAATAGATAGAATATGTTCTAAACCGTTAATTGCTTGAGTTAAAGCTGAATCTAAGATGTTTAAATCTATGCCATCTATTTTAATATCTAATTGCATTGCAGTAATACCATCTTTTGTTCCTGCTACTTTAAAGTCCATATCGCCAAAATGGTCTTCTGCTCCCATGATATCAGATAGTATTGCATACTTATTACTATCTTCTACAACAACACCCATTGCAATACCAGCAGTAAGTTTTTGTACATTAACATTAGCACAATATAGAGATAAAGAACCACCACAAACAGTAGCCATAGAGGAAGAGCCATTGCTCTCTAATATTTCAGATACAACTCTTATTGTTTGACCTTTGTCTAATATAACAGTTGGCTCAAGAGCCCTTTTTGCTAAATTACCATGCCCCAACTCTCTTCTACTAGGTGCACCTATTGGTCTAGCTTCTCCTACAGAGTAAGGAGGGAAATTATAATGAACCATAAAATTTTCGTTTGAGCTTCCATTTTGAGTTAGCAATTCATACATTTGAGCATCTTTATTATCACCTAGTGTAGCAGTAACTAAAGCTTGGGTCTGCCCACGAGTAAAGAGTGCAGAACCATGCACAGATGGAAGAAGATTAGTTTCTATATCAATATCTCTTATTGTGTATAAATCTCTGCCATCAATTCTTGTGCCATTTAATATCATCTCTCTAACTCTTTGTTTTACTGCATAGTTAAAAGCATCGCTTATTTCACTACTTTCGTAATTTATAGTTTTGTTATTTTCTATATCTTGTAAAATCTCTTTTAAGAGATTATCTAAAGCACTAGAGCGTTCACTTTTTGCTATTTGTGTAATAGCCGAATTTAATTTATCTATATAGTTACCACTAATTAAAGTTACTATATCTTTATTAATATCTTTATAAATTATATCTATAGTATTTTGGGATTTAAATTGTTTAAAGCTACTCTTATAGTTATTAGATGCTTCGTCAATTAAATTAGTTACCTCTTTTAAAATATCTATTAATTCAGATTTATCTAACTCGTTAATATTGTGTTCTTTATCGTTTGTAGCTATTGCTCTCATCTCTATCATTGCTATATCTTTTTCGCTACCAACAACCAACAAATCTAAACTTGAAATTTCTTGCTCTTTTAAGCTAGGGTTATAAATAATTTTATCATCTATCTTGCCAACCCTTACAGCTGCAATAGATTTCTCAACTGCTAAAGAAGATACAACTAATGCAGCATTAGCAGCATGTAAAGCTGCTATTTGTAAATCTACATCACTGTCGCTACTTAATACAGTAACATTTATTACAACATTGTTAGAAAAGTTTTTTGGAAAGAGTGGTCTTAGTGCTCTATCTATTATTCTAGAGGTTAATGTTTCAAAATCACTTGGCTTAGACTCTCTTTTAATAAAGCCACCCGGTATTTTTGCAGCCGCATATGATTTTTCTAAATATTGCACAGTAAGAGGTAGAAAGTCTTCATCACTTGCCTCTTTATCTATTGTTACAGTTGCTAATAATACAGCCTTTCCTTGTCTATAAAAAACAGCACCATCAGCTTGTTTAGCTACTTTGCCAAACTCATATTTCTCATTTAAATTATTGCAATTAATCTCAACTATTTGAGTGCTCATTAATATCCTTAAATAATTATTTTTCTAATTTTATCCAATAAAACATCTATTATAAGTAAAATTATAGTTTAAATTTTGAGTTGTGAGTTAAATTTGGTAATTGTTTAGAGATTTCATCTTCATCAAACGAATAGCGAAAATTCTCTATATATTCATTTAATAATTTATAAGATGCTATAATTTTTTCCATAGCTTCATTATCTCCTGTTATATCTGGATGATATTTTTTTGCAAGCTCTATATATCTTTTTTTAATATCTTTTTTAGTTATAAATCTAGGCAGATCCAAGACCTCTAGAGCCTTATATATATCAAGATCCTCCTGCATAAGATAATCCAAATGGTAATAGTGTTAACTCTACGCGTATATATTTATTGCTAATAGAGTCTCTTTGACCCTGCTTATTAATTATAGGCTTAATGTTTTCTCCAAATGATAAATCTATGCTCCAACAATGTTTATCTAAAAAGCTTCCTACTTCCCAATTTTTAAGATTACTATTTTTAACATCGTAGTTCGCACTTGCTCTAAATTTAAGATTATCATTATAGTTGTAGTAGCTATTGGCACTTAACTCTTTAGAAATGGTCTCTAAGCTTTGGTAATCTTTTTTCCAATAAAATGCTAAAGATGCACCATACTTGTCGCCATCATAGCTTAATTTATTATAGATACCAGTTGTTTTACTATAAAGGAAAGAGTATCCAAAGCTAGAGTATAAAGACCAATTTTTATATTTTAAATCTATCTCTTGTTTAATATCTCTTAATTTATTCTCTTTTAGGTAATAGTGCGCACTCAATATATAATCAATATTTAAACTTTTATCAAAACTACTCCAAAATTGATGTGTTCTAAAAGTTAATTTAGAATCAAAAGGAATATCATCTATAAAATCATTTTTTAACGATTGTGGTATATTTTCGAATTTCATCCACTCTTCGCTAATTAGAGAACTTTTGGTATAATCTAAACTAAACATAGCAGTATGAATACCACTATCATAAACTTTAGAAACTTCGCTTATTAAACTAATTTTATGGTTTGCAACAACTGAGTTATATTTTTTTTGTTCTATTGGAACATTATAAAAATCGTATGCAGTTGCATCTATTGTTTCACTTAAATTAAGACTTAGGTAATCGTTTAATAGTGAATAGTGCAACTCTAAAGGTGCTTCAAATTCAACTTTAAATGCTTTATTACCTAAATTTCTTGTATAGTTTGTAGTTTGTAAATCTACGCTATATAATAAGTTATTATAAATTAAATTTGAGTATGGCAAATGGAAATGCAGATTTGGCAAAATATGCAAAGTATCTTTATTGTTGTCACTATTTAGGTTTTTAAAGTATCTTAAATTTATACCACTATAAAAGTAGTTATTTTTAACAAAAAGGTTTGCTCTGGATTCATAGTAGTTCCCAAGACCGTGATGTCCTATTAATTCCCCATTTTGCAGGTTTATATAATCTTTATCGGTTAAGTATATTCCATTTAAATATAAAGCATTTTGATATCCATCTTTAGATAAAGAATCTATAAAAGTTTTATCTTTATAGTAAAGCTCTGCTCCATAATGTTTATTATATCTTATATTGTATTTGTTAGTATATTTTTTCTTATCTTTAAAATAACCAGCTTTTACAACCCCATAAGCATCTTTTTTATGATAAAAACGATATGTTGCATATACTCCATATCCTCTTTTTGTTCTAACTTGTGGGTCTATTTCTAAATCTTGGCTCTTATCAATTGCCCAAAAATATGGCTGATTGTACAATATTCCTTCATCGCTCATATCTGCAATTTTAGGTCTAAGTAAGCCACTTCTTCTCTCTTTAGATAGAGGCAGTTTTAAGTATGGAAAATAGAAAATAGGAACATCTTTTACATAAACTTTAGCATCACTTAATTTTAACTCTTTAGTTTTTGTATCATATACTGCTTTATCAAAACCTATCATCCAATCAGGATTTTGAACACTACAACTAGATACAAGTGCATTTTGCATATCTACGATATTGTCTCTTTTTTTAGCAAAAGTACTTGTAATCCAGATATCCTCTTTATCTATTTGAAAAAAGTTTTTAAAATCAATATTGTTGTTATCTAAATTAATTACAAACTCTTTAGCTAATACCTTTTTGCCAGATTTGCTAAAAAGTGTAGCATTTCCTTTTAAAGTTAATGTACTATTATCTTTATTATAAACACCACTTTGTGCTCTAATAATATCTCCATCATACTCTACAACTATACCATTGTTTATATGAAAAACATTATTATCTTGCTTAACTTCAGTAGAGTAAACTTCTACATTTTTATAAGCTTGTGCACTCAATAAAGAAAACGACGCTATTACCGATAATACAATATTTCTTTTAAATCTATACATCTATCACCACGCATTTCACTACCATATCGTGTAGTGTCTGATTTTTATTATTAAAAAAAGCAAAAAGAAAAGTAAGATACAAAAAGCTTTCACCTAAAGTTCTAACTAATGCACGAGTAAAAGATTTACTCCAGCTTAGCTTCTCTTTTGTATCTTCATCTATTGCCTTTATCTTTACTACATATTTTCCAACTGTAGCACCACTATATGCAATAAAAAAAGTGTGATATATAACTTTTAACAAAATTAATACCCAACTATTTTGTATTACAAAGTTTATCATCTCTTCTTGTGATGTTAATATATGAATATTACCATAAAATATAACAATAAACAAGAAAGATACTAAAATATCATCAATTATAAACGATAAAGCTCTTTTTGTAATAGTTGCATATTTAATTTTTTGCATATTAAACTTAATCCTTAAGTGCTTGATATGCTATATCCATTCTACACTTCTTGCCAACAAAATGCACCTGACCTACAAGCATATATGCTCTATCTCTTGCCTCTTTTATGCTATCTCCAAGCCCAACACAAACAAGCACCCTACCCCCAGTTGCCAAAAGTATTCCATCTTCATCTCTACTAACACCAGCATAAGCTATATAAGAGTTTTGTGCCAAATCTTCGTGATGAATATCATCTACAATTATCTCTGCTGGAGCTGAACTTTTGTATGGATAGTTAGCACTTGCTAAAACAACACCAACTGCATACTTATTACTAAATTTAATATCTGCACTCTTTAAATCACCAATAGCAGCTTTATAGAGCATTTCACTTACAGGCGACTCAATTAAAGCCATCAACTCTT
>CAYMUV010000047.1:0-6268 GCA_964393855.1 uncultured Nitratifractor sp. | reverse complement strand
AAGGCGAAATTGGTTTAGATGCCTTTAGATTTATTATGAATGATGATAGAATGAACAATATTCCACTAATTTTAGAGACAATAGACGAATCTATATGGGCACAAGAGATTGAGTTATTATATAGTTTTAATGAAAGTTCAAGACCATAAATTATTAAAAAGGCGTAATTATGGCTAAATTTAAAGTTGAAAAGACAGATAAAATAGATAGAGAGCTATTTAAAATTACATACGAAGATAATGGCAAAACAAAAACTAGAATTACGCCACAAGCCTTAGATGTTGTTAAAGTCTTAATTTATAATAGAGATAGAGATGCTTTTGTGCTTACAAAGCAGATTAGAGCCTTTTTATATATTAACCACCCAGATGCTGCAACAAGAGTAGAGCTTTGTGGTGGTAGAGAAGATAAAGAGGGGCTTACAAGTGAGCAAATCGCCATCGAAGAGGTTTTAGAGGAGACAGGCTATAGAGTAGATACTCTAGAGAAGATTACCACACTATACACAACTGCAAAAATGACACTATTTTATGTTGAGGTAGATGATTCTATGCAAGTAAATAGTGGTGGCGGCTTAGATTATGAAGATATAGATATTCTATATTTGCCAACAAAAGATGCAAAAGAGTTTATGTTTAACGAAAATATCTCTAAAAGACCTGGTTTAATGTTTGCACTTTGTTGGTGGTTTAATTTAAGAGGCGATAAATAGCAACTGTTACAAATATATACTGATAATTATTATCAAGATTAAAATCTTATGCTTTGTCTCTTTTTTCTATAAAAAAATGTATAATATGAATATTGAATAATAATAAAGGTTTATATATGGAGTTAATTACAACTTTTTTTAATAATCTTTTTTTACTTGCTAGTGCAATGAGTCTATATATTTTGGTAGGACTTTTAGTTGCAGGAGTATTAAAGCAATTTATAAGTGATAATTTTATATCTAAGCACCTTGGCAAAAGCTCTATTGCTTCGGTAATAAAAGCCACTATTTTGGGTACGCCACTTCCAGTGTGTTCTTGCTCTGTAATACCAATTGCCAAATCTCTCGAAAAAGAGGGTGCAAGTAGAGGTAGTGTATTGAGCTTTTTAATCTCTGCACCAATTACAGGAGCAGATTCAATATTAGCTACTTATAGCTTTTTTGGGTGGATTTTTACAATATATAGAGTAGCTACCTCTATTGTTATGGCAATTGTAGTTGGAGTTATAGAAAATATCTTTAATAAGCCAAAAGTTGTAGAAAAGAGAGCTAAGTTTACTATGAAATCTACTAATAGTTGTAGTTCTTCAAAACAAGTTTTTACAACTTTAAAGCCTGAAACTAAAGAGGATTGTTGTAGTAGCTCAAGTAGCTGTTGTGATAAAAAAGAGGATAGTTGTTGCTCTAGCTCGAGTGAAGCTAGTAGCTGTTGCGATAGTGGAAGCTGCTGTTCAAGCACAACTAAACAAGAGTCTTTTGGTAAGAGAGTCTTAAATTATGCCTTTAATACACTCTTTGGCGATATAGCAAAATCTCTATTTATAGGATTGGTGCTTGGTGCGCTATTTACGACTTTTATGCCAAAAGATTTAATGGCATACCTTTTTGATAGTAGAATACTATCTTACTTTTTAGTACTACTAATTGCAATGCCAATGTATGTTTGTGCTACTAGCTCTTTGCCAATTGCAGCTGCTTTTGTTTTAAATGGTATGAGTGCAGGTGCAGCTTTTATATTTTTAAGTGCTGGTCCTGCTACAAGTACGGTAACTATGGGTGTAGTTGCTAGTATGTTTGGTAAGAGAACGCTATTTGTTTATATTGGAGTAATTGCAATTTTAAGTATAGTTTTTGGCTTTTTACTAGATACCATTTTACCAACGCTAAATGTTGGAAGAGTTGCCCAAAGTGTAGAGCAAATTGGTGCACTAGATACAATAAGTACTTTTATAATGTTTGCATTAATGGCTTATTATATGATTAAAAGAGGATAAAATGAGATTATATATTTTAATATTACTATTTCCACTATTTATATGGGCTAATGAGCTTAAAAACTCTACTTCGCCATATCTTTTACAACACAAAGATAACCCTGTAGATTGGATGGAGTGGAGCGATAGAGCATTTAAAAAAGCTAAAAAAGAGAATAAGTTAATATTTTTATCTATTGGCTATAGCACTTGCCACTGGTGTCATGTTATGGCAAAAGACTCTTTCGAAAAAAAGGAGGTTGCAGATATTTTAAATAGATACTTTGTATCTATAAAAGTAGATAGAGAGAGGCGAGTAGATTTAGATACAAAGTATCAAAGAGAGTTTAATATTGTAAATGGCAGGGGAGGTGGCTGGCCACTAACAGTTATAATGCTACCAAATAAAGAGCCGATATTTTTTGGAACATTTATACCCAAAGATTCGCTTATAGATTTGTTAAAGCAGATTGTTAAATCTGGACGAAAAAAGCAAGTTTTAGCAGCAAAAGAGATACAAAGAGTCTTAAAATACTACAATAGTGCAAAGTTGGCAAATGCAAAGCCACCAAAAGATATTGTAAAATTAGCACTTAAAGAGTATAAAGTAAGCTTTGATAAGATTAATGGAGGTTTTGGAAGTGCGCCAAAGTTTCCTCAACCTGCACTGCTTAATACATTAATAGATATCTATGAAATAACTAAAGATAAAAGTGCATTGCATATAATAAATAAAAGTCTAACTGCAATGGCAAAAGGTGGAATTTACGACCAAATAGAGGGTGGATTTTTTAGGTATAGTGTAGATTCTAAATGGCAAATACCACACTTTGAAAAGATGCTATACTCTAATGCAGAGCTAATATCTTTATACTCTAGGGCATATAAGTTAACAAAAAATAAGTTATATTCAAAAGTTGTAAAAGAGTCTATAGCCAATATAGAAAAGTACTTTCAAAAAGATGGACACTACTTTAGCGCAAGCAATGCCGATAGTAAAAACGAAGATAAAGAGGAGCAAGAGGGCTACTACTATGTTTACGAGTATGATAGAGTTTTAAATTACTTAATTAAGCATGGAGTAAGTAAAAAAGTAGCAAAAGAGGCACTAGATAATTTTGGTATAGAGAGTATGGGTAATTTTGAGGGTGGAGATTATAGTAACCCAAGAGTAAAGGGGAGTGCTTTTAAGTTTACAAAAATTAGACAACTACTTGTAAAGTATAGAAAAGAGAAAGAGTACCCATTTATCGATAAAAAGGTAAATACAGCGTGGAATGCACTTTACATAAAGGCACTTTTTGATGCAACAGTAGTTGACAAAAACTATTTACACTTAGCTAAAAGTAGATTAGATTCTTTAATGGCTTTAATGTATAAAAAGAGCGAGTTGTATCATCAAACTTTAATGCCACATAAGCCTATACAAAAGGGCTTGCTAGAAGATTATGCTTTTGTAGCCGATGCACTTTTTAGTGCCTACCAAAAGAGTTTAGATAATAGATATAAAAAGCTCTATGCAAAAATTGTAAAAAGTGCTGTAAATAAGTTTTACAAAAATGACAACTGGTATATTGACACTAAGCATAAGGTAAAGGCAGAATATCAAGGCGGAAGCTACAAAAGTGCAGCTGCTAAAATGATAGAGAATAGCTTTAAGTATGTAGCTATTATAGGCGATTACAAGCTTTTGGATATAGCAAAAAAATCACTAAAAAAAGCAGAGCCAAACTTAGCTAATGGAGCTATTTACTATGCTAGTCTACTAAGGTGTAAACTAATTGACAACTATGGTTTATATGTTGTCAAAGCAACTAAAGAGGTTTTGCCAAAAATAGATTTTAAAAATATTACATACCCATATATTTATAAAGAGCCAACAGAGTATAAAAAGATACAAATATGCGGAATTAGTAGCTGTTTTGTAACTTTTGATAACTATATAAAAACAGAAGATGAGCTAAAAAAATTAATTCATAAGTAGTTAATTTTTGCTTGATAGCTTCTTGGGAGTATATCTGTTTATAGAGTCGCCATTTACTAAAATCTCTATGCCTATCTTTTTAAATGAGTTAAAATCTTTTAAAACCTCTCTTTTGCTATAAAGTAGTTGCTCTTCATTTTCTATGGAGTGTTTTGCAATATCTAAACCTATTTTTGTATAGATATTTATGTAGTTGCTATTATCGTTAATTAGACTATTTATGCTATCTTTGTTACTATTATTAGTTTTTGTAACTCGTTTGTGTCTATTTAGAATATCCTCTTTTATATTGTTGTAGTTTAACTCTTCAAGCTCAATTTTAGAGCCATTAGAGTTATATTTAATCTTTTTTAATTTTATAAAAAGAGGCATATCTAGGCTATATTTATCTTTATCTAATATTTCGCTCTCTATTAATTTTAGGTAGTATGCCTTATCATCTTTTAAATTATCACAAACTGATAGAGTATTACAAATAGATTTTTTCCAATATTCTAGTGTAGCTGTACCACAAATTAAAATAGTATGCTTACACTCCTTATTTATAATGCTATTTAATCTTCTTAACATATCTGAAATACTAGGTTCATAACCAACTAAATAGAAGTAATTTTTAGAGCCAGCAAGCTTTGGTAAAATATCTTTTAAAGATTTTTGAGCGCCACTTATATTAAATGTGTAGTTGCCATTTTTATCTTTTTCGTATTTAGCAGATATAAACTCTATTTTAGGGGTATCTATGTTGTGTATAGTTAATTTATAGCTAGCAATTTCACTATTAAATATCTTTTCTGACTGTTTTGCAACTGCTTCGCCATATGTTCTGCTATGTAATACAATAATATTTGCACTATCTACTTTAGAGGCATAACAAGCTTTTATTAGCAGATTCATTGCTGTTTTTGCTTCGTCGTAATCTGGAGGAAAAACCCTAATTAAATCGTTATCTTTATCTACCTCTTCTTTAATATCTTGACTAATAGAGCTTAGCGTACCAATTACTTTAATGAAGCTCTCTTTTCTCTTCTTTAAGTGTTTTTTAATATCGCTATTTAACTCATTTTGCCATATTTCTCTTGCTTTTATTGCTCGTGTAAAAATAGAACTTACTGTAGCAATAATTATATAGTTATAGTAATCAATATCTAAAGATTTAAATAGCGATACTAAAGCTTGAGTACTCTCTTTTTTTTCGCTGTTGCTATCTTTATCTATAAAGTAAAACTCTACTCTATCTTTATAGAAATCTAAAATCTTATTATCTTTATCTGTTATGTGGTTGTTATATGCCACTATTTGGCTAATTACTGATTGATAATTTGTATCTTCGATACTATTAAATAGTACAATTATTTTGTCGTTTCTTTTGATTAATGGAATAAGATGCTCTTTTAAAAAGTGGTTAAAAGGTATCCAATCTGGCATACTATTTATTCTATCTACTAAGCTATTTCTTGGTATTAAATTTCTATTACTCAAGTAAATTATAAATGCAATTAAAAAAGCAAAGAGAATTAAAATAGAGGATAAAAAGTCACTAATTGATATAAGGTTGTTAAATTTACTATTAGCATTTGGATTGTTAAAAAGAGTAAATATAACAATAGTAGCAAATAAAACTCCAAAAGCGATTAATCCACCAATAGCTCTCTCTTTTTGAACTCTCTTTAGAAAGTTTTGTAAAAATAAGTATATTTTTTTGCAGATATTGATAAATTTTTGGAAATAAATTTTCAAAATAATCCCCTTTGCACAGAAACGAGAACTATTTTAACATATTTTATACCATTAAATCAATAAAAACAGATAAATATAAGAAAAATTGTAAAAAATTATATATTTTTTTGTTAATAGAATTGTCTCTAAGAAGCAACTTAGTGCAAAAAAGCATTATTAGTTAGAGTTTAAATCTATTTAAATTACTTAAATAAATATACTGGGCAAATTATAAAAGCTAAAAGTTTAGGCAAAAATAGAATCTACCTATAACTTTTAACTTATTACTTACTACCTACTACTTACTACCTATTACCTATTACTTGTTACTTATTACTTCTTACCTATTACTCAACTACATCCCCGGTATTCGTGGGATTTTGCCAAGTTTAGAGTTTCTACAATACCAACCCCAACCCTTTTTAAGCCAGTGTCCTATTATTGGCATTGGTATCATTTTGCCACCTTTGTTATCTCTATAAACAAATGCAGCACCATCGCCACTATCCATAACACAAAGAATATTCAAATGCTCACTATACCCTTTAAAATCGTCTCTTCCATTCTCTTTTGCATCGATATTATGTGCAACATTTCGTGCCA
>CAYMUV010000046.1:0-6297 GCA_964393855.1 uncultured Nitratifractor sp. | reverse complement strand
TAATTAATTACCAACTATCATATATCTCTACAATTTTATAGCCATCTCTTCTAACATAATGTCTAGGACGGCTAACTCTTTTTACAATATGTCTCTTTTTAGTGTAATGTTTAGCTACCCTTTTCGAAACCCTTGCAATATGTTTTTTCCTACTTTTGTATACTTTTGTTTTAGCTAATTTATGAACTTTTTTAACTACTCTATGAACTTTTTTAGCTTTTGCATATCTTTTTTTTCTACTTTTATGTTTTTTTACATATCTAAAGTTAGAAGCACTTCCATAAACGCTAACTTTTATCCCAACTCTACTCCATCTCCATAACTTTAAAGCAGTAGATTTTGGAACTCTAATACAGCCATGAGAAGCTGGATAACCTGGTACATAACCTTGATGCACTGCAATACCACCATTTGTTAATCTAAGCATATATGGCATTTTTGCTCCACCTTTAGGCTCTGGATACTTATTAGATATATGAAATTTATCTTTCTCTAAAATTCTAAAATTTCCTGTTGGAGTAGAGTGCCCACTCTTACCAGATGATATGTTCCCACTAAATACAACCCTGCCATTCTCTTTAGCATATATCTTTTGACTTGACAAATCTATACTAATGCTTTTAGACGCATATAAAGATGTAGCAAATAATGTAGCTAAAACTGTTATAAGTAATTTTCTCATTATAATTATTCCCTTCTTTTTTAATTTTAATTATAGAATAATAGCATATTTTTATTTTTTTATTTAAAAATATGTACAAATAATCGAATAATATATAAAAAATTTAATTTTTTTAATTTATAAGAATATAATTGCTTTAAAATTATGGTATAATTTAAGAAATTTTTAATTTTTTAGGATTAACAATGAGAATATTAATAATAGAAGACGAAGTTACACTAAATCAGACATTAAATGATGGCTTAAAAGAGTTTGGATACCAAACAGATTTTGCCGAAAATATTAGCGATGCAAAATATATGATAGATATTAGAAACTACGACTTAATTCTATTAGACTGGATGTTACCAGATGGAAATGGTATAGATTTAATCCCAGAAATTAAAGCTAAAAGCCATAAAACAGCTGTAATAGTGCTATCTGCAAGAGATGATAAAGAGAGCGAAATTGCAGCACTTAAAATTGGTGCAGACGACTATATAAAAAAACCTTTCGATTTTGAGATATTAGTTATGAGGATAGAGGCTAAACTAAGATTTGGTGGCAGTAATATTATTGATATGGGAGATTTAATTATTAATCCAGAAGAGGAGAAAATAATCTATCAAGGTGAGAGTGTAGAGCTTAAAGGTAAACCTTTTGAAGTATTAACACACCTTGCTATGCGTAGTGACCAAATTGTATCTAAAGAGCAGTTATTAGATGCTATTTGGGAAGAGCCAGAATTGGTAACACCAAATGTAATAGAAGTTGCTATTAACCAAATTCGTCAAAAACTAGATAAACCACTAAATATAACAACAGTAGAGACTGTTAGACGAAGAGGTTATAGATTTTGCTTTTCCAACGAAGCTTAAGGGTTAATTTTCTTTTAAAACTAACAGTTGCAATGGCAACTTTGGTTTTAGTAGCCTCTTTTTCACTTTTTATATATATTAGATACAACTCTAATTCCCAAATACAGATGCAAATGAAACAACAAGCAAATTATCTTCTTAAAAAATATCCTAATTTAGATTTGGGTTTAAAACAGCAAAAAGATATTTTAAAAAATACTATCAATATAGATGCAAAAATAGCCTCTGCACCATTTATGCACTATAGACCAAGCTTTTTTAGAGTAATTAGAGTAGGTAAAAAGTACTTTATGCAAGGCTTCTTCCCATATAAATTTAGAAGTCAAAGCTATCTAATTTTACGAAAAAATATAACCGAAAATATTAAATTTGAGAATAGATTATATAAAGCTATTATATTCTTAAATGCCGTATCTTTGATTGTAATTATTTTTTACGCTTTCTTTTTATCTAAAATGCTAATTAAACCAATAAAGTTTTTTAGCGACAAAATTGCAATAATGAACGAAAATAAATTAGCAAAAATCGAGTTAAAAAAGATACCTCAAGAGTTTTTGCCTTTAGGAAGTTCAATTAATCAATTAATTGGAAAAATTGAAAGCTTTATAGTATATAAAAAAGAGCTTTTTATAGGTGCTGCACACGAACTTAAAACACCACTTGCAGTTATGAAAACTAAAAGTCAAGTTGCTCTATTAAAAAGAGATAAATCTATTAATAGTTACAAAGAGGCACTAGAGCAAAATATAAAATCTATAGATAATTTAAACTTAATTGTAGGCTCAATACTAGCTTTTGGTAGGGCAGAAGGAGCTCAATTTGAAGAAGCTAAAGAGATAGATATAATAGATTTTTTAAATACAATTTTAAATGAATTTGAGATAATTGCGATTAAAGAAGAAAAATTTATTATAAAAAAGTTAAAACCTAAATCTTTAAAAATAAAAATACAAAAGACTCTACTAAGACATATTATTCAAAATCTTATGCAAAATGCAATTAAATTTTCTCCTAAAGGCTCTAAAATTATTATTAGCACTTTTGTATGTAATAATAATTTAATTATTAGAGTAAAAGATTGTGGTGAAGGTATAGATGAAAATATTGATATTTTTGCCCCATTTAAACGAAGTAAAAAATCTGAAGGTACAGGTCTTGGACTCTTTTTAGCAAAGAGTGCAGCAGACTCTATTGGTGCTACAATCACATTAAATAATCGAAAAAATCGAAAAGGTGCAGTAGCTACATTAATAGTTCCTTTAAATCAAAATATTTTACAAAATAAGAGTAAATAAGGGTATATTAAAGTTTTTTTAAGACTATTTAAGTTATAAATCAAGTGCAAATATTATTATAGAAGGATGCTTATGGCATTAAAAATAACAGATGAATGTATTGCTTGTGATGCTTGTAGAGAAGAGTGTCCAACAGAATCGATAGAAGAGAATGATCCAATATATATTATAGATTCAGACAGATGTACTGAGTGTGTTGGTTTTTTTGATGAACCACAATGTATCTCTGCTTGTCCAGTTGATTGCATAATTTTAGACCCAGATAATAACGAAACGATAGAAGAGTTAAGATATAAATTAAAGCAAATAGAAGACGAGGCATAATACTTTATGCCAAAACGAGTAGCTATTGTAGATATTGGCTCTAACTCTGCTAGGGTTGTAATATATCAAAGAACAAGTCGTTTTGGCTTTCATTTAATTGCTCAACAAAAGGCTAGCGTTAGAATATCAGAAGATAGTTTTAACAACGGTGGCAAACTTCAAGAAAAGGCAATTAATAGAGCTATCGAGGCACTTAAACTTTTTAAAGAGATAATAAAAGAGTATAAAGCTAGAAAAGTTTTAATTGTAGCAACAGCAGCTGTTAGAAATGCTCCAAATAGATATGAATTTTTATCACAAGTTAAAGATGCAACTGGATTTAAAATAAAAGTAATAGATGGCAACAAAGAGGCATTTTTGGGTGCCGTTGCTGTAAAAAATTTGCTACCAATTAAAGATAACTCTATTAGTGTAGATATTGGTGGGGGCTCTACAGATATTGCACTAATTAAAGAGCATAAAATTATAGATACCATATCCCTAAACTTAGGTACAATTACACTTAAAGAGCTCTTTTTTGATAAAAACTTACCACTAAAAGATGCAATAGGGTTTATCAAAACAGAGTTAAATAAAATTCCAGATAGTTTTAAAGCAAAGCAGGCTGTTGCAATAGGCGGTGTTCTTAGGGCATTTGCTAAATCTATTATGGAGTTAGATGAATATAGCTACAAAAAACTTCACGCTTATGAGTATAAAATAGATAAACATCAAAAAGTAATAAAATCTATACTAGATGCAAAGAATAGCGAAGAGCTAAGTAGGTTAAAAGTAAAAACAAATAGGCACGATACAATAAAAGGTGGTGTACTAATATTTTCTGAACTTTTAAAGCATTTAGATATAAATAGCGTAATTACAAGTGGTGTAGGAGTAAGAGAGGGTCTTTTCTTAAATGATATGCTAAGAGGCAGTGGAGGAAATTTTCCTAAAGAGTTAAACCCTTCTATAATTAGTATTCAAGATAGGTTAGATATGCTAAAAGTAAATACCAAAAGAAAAGAGGCAATTGCTAAAGAGTTATATAATCTTTTAGAGTCAAAGCTAGATAACAATAATTGTAAACAAGAGTTACTAGATGCAATTAAAATATCTAACATAGGAAAAACTCTAACTATTTATGATGAGCATAAACATAGCTACTACATAGCAACACAAGAGTTAAATTGGAACTACACACACAAGCAGATGCTACTAATTGCTGCAATAATAAGAGCAAAAGGTGATAAACTAATATATAAGTCTATAAAAAAAGAGCATAGCAAACTTTTACCTAGTAAAAAAATACTTAAATGGCTAGGTTTAATATACAATTTAAGTGATATGCTCTACAACCATGCCCCAAATGCTAAATTTAATTTTGAGTGTTTAGATAATACTTTAATCATTAAAAGCACTTCTAGTCTATATCTTTTTAAAGATGAGATAGAGACATTAAACTTACCAAAATCTTTAAAAATTAAAGTATTACCTCTATAAAAAATAGATGATTTATCAAAAAGATACAGGGAAGGCATTTCCTTCCCATATATTATGAAGATATTTTAGAATTTACTACCAATTGTAAATTCGAATTTAGCAGTTCTATCACCCTCTTTTTTCTTTAAAGGTTTAGCAAAAATTAAATTAACTGGACCAAATGGTGAACGCCACTCTATTTGTGCACCTACAGATGCTCTAGATATTTCATCTACACTCTTATCTCCAATCATACCGTAATCTGCAAATGCAGTAAGTCTCATAGTGTCAGATATAAAGTTTAATGGAATACTAGCTTCGAATGTATTTACCATACTTTTAAATCCACCAACTCTATCTCCATTGGCATTATATGGAGAGATAGAAGCAGGAGAGTAACCTCTTACACCCCAAGAGCTTCCACCTAAGAATAGTCTCTCTGCTCTTGGTGTCATACCTTTATCTTCAATATAACCACCTCTTAATTTATATCTTAAAATTAAGTCATATCCTAAAGTATCTTTCATTCCATAGAATGTTGCAAATTTAAATTCACTTTTAAAGTATTTTGCATATCTATCTTCTACATTACCAGTTAAACCTGCATATTCAAGGCTTAAGTTAGCATATATACCTTTTCTTGGGATTAAGTAGTCATCTGTATTATCAAATGTTACAGAACCAGTAAGTGCTGACTTTTTATAAGATTCATAATCTATATTATATGTTTTATAATCTTTATAATCTACATTTGAGTATGTATATCCAATTGTTGCACTTAAGTGTCTAGTCAATTTTCTACCTACACTTACAAATGCACCCTTCTCTTTTTTTGTATAGTCAATAAATTTATAATCTTGGTCATAAACACCTACAGAAAGGCTATATAAAGAGTCAAGAAGTCTAGGATCTGTTAATGTTAAAGCATAATTGTGAGATTTTTTAGTCTTCTCTAGCTGGAAGCTATAGCCTATACCAGTACCCAATAAGTTTCTATCAGATATAGATGCATTTATACCTAAGCCATCGTAACTACCATAACTTAAACCTGCTGTAATAGAACCTGTTTGCCCCTCTCTTACATTTACATCTAAATCTACACTATTTGCTCCAACTTTTTTAGGTACAATCTCTACGCTATCAAAATAACCTGTTCTTTGTAATTCATCTTTACTGTCTTTAAGATCAGTTAAATTAAATTGATCACCTGGAGCTAAATAGATATATCTTCTTACAACATTATCTTTTGTTTTAGTATTACCAGATATTTTTACATCGTGTACTCTAATTTTAGGACCAGTATTAACTACATATCTAACCGAAATTGTATGAGTTGCATCATTCTTCTTAAATTGAGGCTGTGCATTTGCAAATGCATATCCATTCTCACCAGCTTTTTCAACTAGTAAATTTAAATCGTGTCTTAAGCTCTCTACATTAAATACCTGACCTTTTTTAAGCTCGAATTGCTTAGATACATCCGCAATATTAACACCAGGAATTTGTGCTGCTTCTAAAGAAGCAACTCTAAATTGCTCTCCCTCGTGTCTAATATTATAAACTACCTCTGCACTCTTAGATGCAAAATTTGTTTTCATTAAAGGTTTATCTACTTGTACATCTAAATATCCTCTTTTTAGATACTCATCTCTAATCCTTGCTTGGTCAGCCTCTAGTTGAG
>CAYMUV010000045.1:0-6365 GCA_964393855.1 uncultured Nitratifractor sp. | reverse complement strand
TTAATTTATTATTTAATTTTTCTTTACTTATCTTTTTTTAAACAAATATAATCTTGTTTAAAATGATAAAGTTTGGAATCTATATATCTTAAATTGTTTTATTGGTATGTTCTAAATATTAGAACTTTAGGAGCAGAAATAGAAAGTTTATATCATATCTTTTGGAAGCGATTTTCTGCTTTTGCCGCTAAGTTCGCCTATTGTTTTTATTTTGCTGTGTAAGCTTCCGTGTCCGCTGTGTAGTCTGTTTTTGGCTTTATCGAAAGAGCTTAGTGCTTGTGTTAGGCGGTTTTCTATTTGGTTGAACTCTTCTAAGAAAAGGGCAAATTTATCGTGCATAGATGCTGCCTCTTTTGCAAGTTTTACCATATTTTTGTCGTGGTTGGCTAGTTTCCAAAGTGTTGCTACTGTTTTTAGCGTTGTTAAAAGGGTTGTTGGGGTAACAACTGCTACATTTCTCTCGAATGCATATTCGTAAAGTAAATTATCTATCTCTAAGGCCATTAAATAGGCTGCTTCGATAGGTATAAACATTAGCGTAAACTCTGGTGCTTTTAGTGAACTTAGCATATGATACTGTTTAGATGCCAAAAGGTCTATATGTCTTTTAATGCTTATAATGTGGGCATCTTTGGCTCTTTTTTCCTCTTCGGGAGTTTGCGCTTTTAGTATATCGCTATATGAATTTAAAGATACTTTTGCATCTATAACTATATGTTTATCATCTGGCAAAAATAGTACCACATCGGTTCTTAGTTTTTTATCTTCGTCTTGGAAAACTTGCTCTCTTTTAAACTCTTTGCCTTCGCGCAGTCCATATGATTCTAGCGCCTTTTCTAAAATAAGCTCGCCCCAATTGCCCTGTAATTTATTATCGCCTTTAAGTGCTTTTGTTAAGTTGTTTGCCTCTTTAGATAGCGATGCATTAAGCTCTTTTATCTGAATTAACTCGCCCCTAAGTAGAGATACCGATTGATTTTGCTCATGATTTAATTTTGCAATATGCTCTTTAAAACCTTTTAGCTCTCTATCGAACGGCTCTAAAAGTAGTTTTAGCTGCTCTTTATTGCCCTCTTGTAAGCTCTTTTGTTTGCTCTCTAAAAGTTCGCTAGATAAGTTTTTAAACTCTTTTGTCATATCCTCTTTTAGGCTCTGTACTAATTTCTCTTTAGAGTCTAACGCCTCTTGTAGGCTTTTTACTTTATTATCTAGTAGTTTGCTCTCTTGTAGCTCTTCGGTAGCTTTTTTATATCTATTCATTGCCATAATTGCTTTATTTTTATACTCTATATATTTAAGATAGTACCAATAAGTCGATGTAGCTAAAGCAACAAAAATTCCAAAAAGTATTAAAAAATTAAGTGTATTTGTCATATTTTTGTCCAATTTTACATTTTTATTTACTATTTTAGTTATAATTATACCTAAGAGAACTAAAAGTAATAAAGGGGTTTTAATGAGTTTTTCTAATATTATTTTACTGCTACTTATAATTGCAGCAGTTTACATGGTTATGGCTTACAACAATTTAGTAGGTATGAAGCAGAGGCTACTTTCGGCTTGGTCAGATATAGAGGTGCAGTTAAAAAAGCGTTACAACTTGATACCTGCACTTGTAGATACAATTAAAGGTTATACAAAGCATGAGAGCGAGACTTTAGAGAATGTTATAAAGGCTAGAAATATGGCTCTATCTGCACACGATGCTGGTGATGCAAGTAAAGCAGAAGCAATGTATAAAAGTGCTGTTAGTGGGCTTTTTGGCTTAAGCGAAGCATACCCAGATTTAAAGGCAAACGAAAACTTTATAAATCTACAAAATCAGCTTCAAAATATCGAGAGTGATATAGAGAGTGCAAGACGCTACTATAATGCTACTGTAAGAGATTATAATGCAAAATTAGACTCTTTCCCAGAGCTTTATATTGCAAAGCAATTTAATTTTGTGCCATATGAGTATTTCGAAGTAGATGAAGCAATAGAAGCAGATGTCTATAAAATGCCTAAAATTAACCTATGAGAAAACTACTATTACTAATCTTATTTACAATTGCTCTCTTTGGGGAGCATATAGAAGAGTATAATACAAAAGTAGCTATAAAATCGAACTCTCAAGCTAGTGTAGTAGAGCAGATTTTATATAACTTTGATGGTGCAATAAGGCATGGTATCTATCGCGATATTCCAAAAAACGATACAGTTATTAAAAATATCAGAGTGCTAAAAGATGGCACACCTACAGAGTATAAGCTTATAAATAATCAAAACTTTTGGCGAATTAGAATAGGAAGTGCAAATAGTTATGTAAGAGGTAGGGTAAAATATACAATTAGCTATAACCTAAAAGGTATGATTGTAAGAGAGGCTAAAAATAGCAATTTTATCGCATACGACTTAGTAGGAACAGGCTGGAGAAAGCCAATATATAGTGCTAAAGGTAGAATATATCTGCCAAAAGAGCTTATAAACAAGGTTAAAATAAAAGCCTTTAAAGGCTCTTTTGGTTCTAAAGATGTTGCAGATGTTAAAAACTATGGCAACTACATAGAGGCAAGCGCCTCTAATTTAAATCCACATGAGGGTTTGACCCTATATCTAACTTTTGATAAATCTCTTATGCCTGCTAGCAAAAAGCCTAGCCAAAAATATTATGAAAACCCTATCTATTATCTATTTTTAGCTCCTATTTTGGCAATCTTCTATTTTGTTGCTAAAAAGTTTAATATTTTTGAAGGAATTGGCTCTATAGCACCTAAATATCGCCCACCAGCAGATTTAACTCTTATGGAAGCAGGGCTTTTAAAAGATAACTTTGTGGACTTTAGCGAAATAAAACCAGCTATTTTAGAGTTGGCAAATTTGGGGTATATAAAAATAGAAGAAGATAGCGAAGGAATCTATCTTAAAAAGATAAAAGATAGCGACGAGAATTTAAGTGCAGAGTTGCAAGCAATATTAAATGAGATTTTCTCTGTAGGCGATTTGGTTCCAAATAATATGTTAAGAATAGATAGCTCAATATTTGATAAATTAAAGTATATTTTACACAATTCTATGGTGCAAAAGGGCTATTTTTCAAAATCTTTACGACATGCAAGAGAGAGCTTTAAATTTGCAGCTTTTAGTTTGGGTGCTTTAACGGTTGGAGCTTTTACATATTATGTTTTTAAAGATACAGGTGTAGATATAATAGTACCAGCAGGGATATCTTTGGCATTTGTAGCTGTTGGTATTATTAGCCTTATATCATCTTTTAGAGCAAGAGATTTTAGTGGAGTATTTTTCTTTTTAATTTGGAGTGTAATATCTTCGTTTTTCCTATTCTCTGTAATAAATTCCGAAGATATAGTAATCTCTTTACTGCTTATGGTGTTTATTGTTGCAGTTGGAAGCTTCTTAATTTATAGAAAAATGAATACGCTAACATTTAAGGGCATCTTAGCTAAACGGCACATATTTGGACTAAAAGAGTTTATAGAAAAAGCCGATAAAGATAAAATTAAATTCTTTTTACAAGAGGATAAAAAGTATTTAGACAAAATGCTGCCGTATGCAGTATTATTTGGTTTAAATAAGCACTGGTTAGAGCTTTATCAAGTCTTAGATACTCCAACCCCAGATTGGTATAATGGTAGCTTAGATTCGTTTAATACTTTAGATTTTGAACCAACAGCTTGGAGCGAACCTAGTTTTAGTGATGGAATTAGTTCTATGCCTTCAATAGATAGTGGAGATTTTGGAGATTTTGGCGACTTTAGTGGAGGTGGTTTTGGCGGTGGAGGTGGCGATAGCTGGTAGTTTAAAATATGTTTATTGCCTATTTTACACAAAAAATATAATTTTTGTAGTATAATACAAACTATAAATTATATAAGGAGAAATAATGTTTAAAAAACTTTTTTTGGCATTAATTGTTACACTTGCAAGCACTACACTATATGCAGATAGTAATGCAACTAAAACCACTAAACCTAAAAGTGCAAGTTCGGTAAATGGCGAAGCAAAAGCAGCCGCATTAAAGTTATTAGAGTCTATGAACTACAAAGATATTTCAGATAAAACAGTAGAGTTTTATACAAAAAGGCTTGTGAGTGCAAATAGCAAATTTACTAAAGTAGAAGGCAAAATAAAAGCCTTTTATACAAAATACCTTGGCTGGAATGCCGTAAAAGATGACTTAGCATCTTTATATGCTAAATATTTTACTAAGCAAGAGATAGAAGACCTTACTAAATTTTACCAAACATCAACAGGTCAAAAAGCATTAAAGACAATGGGTAAATTAACTTACGAAGGTCAAAAAATTATACAAACTAATTATAGTAACCATCTTAATGAATTAAAATCTATTTTAGATAGCGTTGCGCCTAAAAAAGATAAAAACTCTACTAAAGCTGCTAAGAAGTAATTACTTCTTGCTAGCTCTAAACTTTTAAAATACAACTACCCCTTAACTCTTTTTTGTTATACTTAAAATTATAATATTACCGAGGTAAAAATGGACTATTTTGCAAAAAGAATTATCCCTTGTTTAGATGTCGATAATGGCAGAGTTGTAAAGGGTGTTAATTTTGTTGGATTAAAAGATGCAGGCGACCCTGTTGAGGTTGCAAAAAGATACAACCAAGAGGGAGCTGACGAGATTACTTTTTTGGATATTACAGCAACACACGAAAAGAGAAAAACTATTGTAGATATTGTTAAAGAGGTTGCTAAAGAGGTATTTATTCCTTTAACAGTAGGTGGTGGAATTAGAGAGTTAGACGATATCTATAAGCTTTTAGATGTAGGTTGCGATAAAGTTAGTATGAACTCTGCAGCAATTAAGAGACCAGACTTTATTAACGAAAGTGCAAAGAGATTTGGTAGCCAATGTATTGTAGTAGCAATCGATGCAAAAAGAGTAGATGAAGACAAATGGCATATTTTTACCCACGGTGGCAGAAACGATACAGGAATAGACGCAATAGCTTGGGCAAAAGAGGCATATAACAGAGGAGCAGGGGAGTTACTTGTAACAAGTATGGATGCAGATGGCACAAAAGCAGGTTTCGATAACGAGCTCAATGCCAAAATTGCCGAAGTAGCAAAAATACCAATTATTGCTAGTGGAGGGGCTGGGAGTATGGAGCATATAAAAGATGCTTTCGAGCTTGGGAAAGCAGATGCTGCACTAGCTGCTTCTATTTTTCACTTTAAAGAGATTGATATTATGGAATTAAAAGCTTATTTAAAAGACAAAAATATCCCTGTAAGGCTTAATTGATGATTGTTTGTGCTGGAGATATAGAGCAATTTAACTTTGCTACTCCTGTTGGAATTGGGCTAGTTAATAGTGCTATAAATTTAACTAGAATTTGTCTAATGAACCCACCAGAATTTATACTTTTTGTAGGCACAGCAGGAAGCTATGGAGAACACAATATTTTTGATATAGTTTATAGTAGAGCAGCAGCAAATTTAGAACACTCATTTTTTAATAAAAGTGGCTATACTCCACTTAATAATTTAATAGTAGCAGACGATGTAGCAACAACAAAAGGTGGCGAAATATTAAATAGAGCTATCGATGTTGTTTCACGTGAAACAATTGTAAACTCCTCTAATTATATTACTACTTCAGAAGAGATTTCTAAATTAGCAATCAAAAGTGGTTTATCTTTAGAGAATATGGAGTTTTTCTCTATTGTTTCTGTTGCTCAAGAGTTTAACATACCAGTTGGGGGTATTTTTGTAGTAACAAATTACTGCAATAGTACTGCTCACGAAGATTTTAAAAGTAATCATAAAAAAGCTATGCAGATATTAGAAGAGCACTTAAAGGGTAAAATATTAAAATGAAAGAGTTAATTTTAAACTACACAAGAGAAGATTTAGAAGCAATTGTAAAACCAAAATTTAGAGCCAAGCAGATATGTAGTTGGCTATATCAAAAAAAAGTCGATAGCTTCGAAGATATGAAAAATCTACCAAAAGATATGCGAGAAGAGCTTAACAATAAATTTACAGTTAACTCTATGAAGATTGTCTCTAAACAGCAGAGTAAAGATGGCTCTATAAAGTATCTTTTTCAACTACATGACAATCATACGGTAGAGACAGTTTTACTCTTAATGCGCGATACTCAATATAACGAAGATGGCTCTATTAAGCATTTGCCAAAATATACTATTTGTGTTTCTAGTCAAGTTGGTTGTAAAGTAGGGTGCGCATTTTGTTTAACAGCTAAAGGTGGATTTATTCGAGATTTATCTGCAGGCGAAATAGTAGAGCAGGTTTTACAAATTTACAAAGATAACAATTTAGAGCAAAACAGAAGAGTAAATATTGTCTATATGGGTATGGGTGAACCTCTTGATAATTTA
>CAYMUV010000044.1:0-6366 GCA_964393855.1 uncultured Nitratifractor sp. | reverse complement strand
ATAACTATATTTTTATCCTCTATTAAAAACACTAGTTAAAAATTTCTACTTTTGTTGTAAAGCTGTAACTGCTATTTGCATCTAAATTAACTCTATAACTATTAACAAATGCAGACTCTTTAACAACTGTACAATTATCTTCGCAACTATTTGTAAACTTAATTTTATCTCCATAAGTAGGAGCATTTTCTTCTACTCTTAACTCTACTTTTTTACTGCTTTTATTGTGCAATGTATATTTAATATCTACTGCACGATAATTTTTCTTAGTAACTGAATTTGTAACAACTTTCTCTCCATAAATATCGAACATCTCACCTACTTTAATAGTAATTAACTGATTATTTGTGCTATTATCTATCCAAGATTCACCTAAGAAATTATTATCTTTATAGATACGAACTTTCCCTTTTGGTAATGGTATATTTAGTGTATTATTAAATTCTAAATTCTCAGTAAATTTTAAATTTACTTGTTTATCGTTAAAACTAATAGCTTTTGCCTGTGCAAATCTTTTATATTTTAACTCTTTTTTATCAAAGAGGTGCACCTCTTTTGTCTCTTTACTCTTAATATTAGTAGTGTAGGGTAACTTATATTTATAGTAACTGCCAATCTTTTTTGCTTTTATCTCTTTTTGTGGCTCATCACTAAAAGATAGTGTTTTAACTGCTACCATAGCTCTTTTTTGCATTACTTTATAGTTTTGAGTATGACTATTGATATTACCGGCAATTAGTGTAATATTACTATCTTTAAAGTCAATATCTGTTTTATTGTTTATTGAAGCATAGGCATCTAAAACTAACTTATCATCTTTTATAGCAATCCTATAGTTGCTAAGCCAAGAGAGTCCATTTAAAAAGTAGTTTAAATCATATTTTGTACTAAAAGATTTATTAGAATTAACTTGCCACTCTATATACGAATTAAAATTTTTAGGATATTTTGTATATATTATTTTTTTAGGATTATCTATTAAGTAGTATTTAGATTTTGACTCTACAACTATTGGAGATATACTTATTAACTTACCATCAGCTATATTATTATCTGTTTTATAAAAAGAGATATTTTTATTTAAATTGCTACTTAAGAGTAGATTTTCTAAACTCTTTTTTTCGATAAAGCTTTGAGAAATAACATTAATATTGCTATTAAATTTAGCATATATTGAGTCTTTTATAATAGTATTTGGTAAGTTTTTATAAACTACTCTGTTTAATCCTTGAGTAAAATTATAATCAATACTTTTATCTACATTAGCTAAGTTATTTGTATATATTGTTAGATTATTTGCAAGTAAAATATTTAAAGTTGTTAAAATTAAAAATGTTTTTTTCATTGCTACCCTTTCTATAATTATACTTTATTATAGAAAAAAATAGCAAAATTAGAGCTTATTTAAAGAAGAGAGTTACTCTTCCTCTTCATCTTCTGTAACTATTTCGTTAAATTTAATATTTTCTGGGTCAATCATACCTGTACCTACTGGAATTAGACGACCAATTACTACATTCTCTTTTAAGTCTTCTAATCTATCTACAGCACCTGCAATAGATGCAGAAGTTAATACTTTTGTTGTATCTTGGAATGAAGCAGCAGAGATAATACTATCAGAACCAACTGCAGCTCTTGTAATACCAACTAACATAGGTTCTGCAATTGCTGGGCGTCCACCTCTTTCTATTATTTTTTTGTTCTCTTCTTCAAATCTAACACGAGATACTAAGTCTGCTTCTATAAATTTAGTATCTCCACTATCAACAATCTTAACTTGTCTTAACATTTGAGAAACAACAATCTCGATATGCTTATCTGCAATATTAACACCTTGACGACGATATACTTGTTGAACTTCTGATACAATATGCTCATATAACTCTTTTTCGCCAAGTGCTTCTAGTAAATCGTGGCTAGATACAATACCACTTGTTAAGTGCTCGCCTGTATGTACATAATCTCCATCTTGTACAAGAATCTCTTTACCTTTATCTACTATATACTCTACCTCTTTGTCTCCATTTACAATATAGAAACGCTCTTTACCACGAATCATCTTACCAAATCTAATAGTACCATCAATTTTAGCAATCATGGCAATATCTTTAGGGCGTCTTGCTTCGAATAGTTCACTAACTCTTGGAAGACCACCTGTAATATCGCTAGATTTAATAGCAGCTTTTGCTTTTTTAGCTAAAATATCTGCTTCGTGTACTTGGCTTCCTTCTTGAACAAATATTGTACTCTTTGGCTCTAGTGGGTATTTTATTACCTCTCCATTTTCTGTTGCAATTACAATTGCTGGCTTAAAGCTACTTGCAATATACTCATTTAAAGATAATCTACTCTCACCTGTTACTTCATCGAATTGTTCAGAAGCTGTTACTCCTGGAATAATATCTTCAAACTTAACTACACCACTTTGATTAGCAATAATTGGGTCTGTATATGGATCCCACTCTGCGATAACAACTTGAGTATTATCTTTAGGTTTGCATATAACATCGCCTTTAGCTACATCACTGCCAGCACCTGCTTCTACAATTGAGCCTCTTGCAATATAGTGTCTTGCTGCTTCACGGTTATCTTTATCTACAATAACTGCAAATAGACCTTTTTGTGTAACCTCTTCACCTTTTTTAATATCTACTTTAGACTCTAAGTAATCCCCTTCTAATAAAAAGTAGTGTAGTGTACCTTTAGCATCAGCTTTAACTGTTTGAGTTACAGGTTTGCCATCTTCTACTTTTAATTCACTAGCATATGGAATATGTAGAGGTACTGACCAACTCTCTTTAATTACATCTGCAATAGAGTCATCTTTTTTAAGTTTTTGACCATCTTCTTTAGATATAAATAGTTTACCTTCAATATTTCCAGACACACCAGCTAACTCAATAGCTTTAGCTACATCACTCTTTCTTAATTTGTACTCTTTCTCTTTATCTTTACCTTTAAGAGTTAAAATAACTTCATCGTGAGTATTTTTAATACTTAGTGTTCCATCAAATAGAGCTTTTATTTTTGGCTCAACTAATAATACACCTGCATTTCTTCTGTTTGCAACAACTAATGTTCCATCTTGTCTTGTAAATGTGTTTAAGTTATAGTATCTAATAAAACCTTCTTTAGATGCTACTACTTGTCTCTCTTCTTTACCTGCAGTTGCAGCACCACCTGTATGGAATGTTCTAAGAGTTAGCTGTGTTCCTGGTTCACCAATAGATTGAGCAGCAACAACCCCAACAGCTTCACCTGCCTTAACTAAACGATTCTCTGCCATATTTAAACCATAACACTTAGCACAAATTCCTTTAGTAATTTTACATGTAGCTGCACCTCTAATAGTTACAGATTGAACCATAGAGTCTTTTATAATTTTTGCTTCATACTCACCAATTAGCGTGCCAGAAGTTAAAAGAATTTCATTATTAATAGGATCGATTACATCTTTTATTAAAACTCTACCATAACATCTATCAGCAATAGATTCGATTAACTCATTACCTACAACAATATCTGTAACTTCAATACCTTCATGAGTACCACAATCCTCTTTTACTACTTTAATATTTTGTGCAACATCTATTAGCTTTCTAGTTAAGTAACCAGCATTTGCAGTCTTAAGAGCTGTATCGGCAAGACCTTTTCTAGCACCGTGAGTTGAGATAAAGAACTCTAACACATTTAGACCTTCACGGAAGTTAGAAGTAATTGGTGTTTCAATAATTGAACCATCAGATTTTGCCATTAGACCCCTCATACCAGAAAGCTGTCTAATTTGAGATGCAGAACCCCTCGCACCTGAATCTGCCATCATATAAACAGAGTTAAAACCATTTTTATCAGTTTCGATTAGTCTCATAAGTTCATCTGCAATTTTATTGTTAGTATCTGTCCAAATATCGATAATTTTATTATATCTCTCTTGCTCAGTTAAAAGCCCTGCTGCAGCATGTTTTTGAACTTCGTAAACTCTCTCTTTAGCATCTAAAATAATCTGCTCTTTTTGCTCTGGAACTTTAATATCATCAATAGAGATAGAAACACCAGTAGCAGTTGCATATTTAAAACCAATATTTTTTAAGTTATCTAAGAATTCTGCAGTTTGGCTAACACCTGTAATTTTATATACATAGTCAACTAAATCTGCAATGTCTCTCTTTTTCATAACTTTATTCCAATAGTTTTCTGGAACGAAATCTGGAATAATAGATTTTAAAATAACCCTACCTACAGTTGTTGTAATAATTTGCCCATCTAATAGCGTTCTTATTCTTGCATTAAGATCAAGTGCACCTTGCTCTAGTGCAATTTTTACTTCATCTACATTAGAGAATAGTTTATGTTCACCTTTTACTTCGCTCTTTTCTAAAGACAGATAGTAAAGACCTAAAATCATATCTTGAGATGGTACAGCAATAGCACGACCAGAAGCTGGCAGTAGAATGTTCATAGAACTTAACATTAATATTTTAGCTTCTGCAATAGCTTCATCAGATAATGGTACATGCACTGCCATTTGGTCACCATCGAAGTCGGCATTAAAAGCAGCACAAACTAATGGATGCAATTGAATTGCTTTACCTTCAATTAAAACTGGGTGAAAGGCTTGAATAGATAGTTTGTGCAGTGATGGTGCACGGTTTAACATTACTGGGTAACTATCAACTACCTCTTCTAAACACTCCCATACTTCTGTGCTTTTTTTCTCAATTTTCTTTTTAGCCTCTTTTAAAGTAGATGCGTGACCCTTCTCTTCTAATTTTGCCATAACATGTGGTTTAAATAGCTCTAGTGCCATCTTTTTAGGTAAACCACATTGATCCATTTTAAGACTAGGACCTACTACAATTACAGACCTTCCAGAGAAGTCAACCCTTTTACCAAGTAGGTTTTGTCTAAATCTACCTTGCTTACCTTTAATAATTTCGCTTAAACTCTTTAGTGGTCTTTTATTTGCACCTTTTACAGAGTTGCCACGACGACCATTGTCAAATAGTGCATCAACAGCCTCTTGCAACATTCTCTTTTCGTTTCTAACAATAATTTCTGGTGCATTAAGCTCTACAAGTCTTTTAAGTCTTTGGTTTCTATTAATAACTCTTCTATATAAATCATTAACATCAGAAACTGCAAATTTACCACCATCTAAGCTAACTAATGGTCTTAAATCTGGTGGAAGAACCGGAAGATATGTTAGCATCATCCACTCTGGTCTATTATCAGAATCTAAGAAAGATTCAATTACTTTAAGTCTTTTAATAATTGTCTTTCTCTTAGCTACTGCTCTTGTATTTTGGATATCCTCTTTTAGTTGCATCATCATTTCAACTAAATCAAGCTCTGCTAATAGCTCTTGAATAACTTCTCCACCCATTCTAGCATCAAAACCACTATGTGCAAAGTATGTATTTAAGTGTTGAAATTGCTCTTCGTTAAGAACATCATATTTAGCTACAGGATTTTCTCCATTACTATCATAACTTGCATCACCAGGGTTTTTAACTATGTATGCTTCGTAGTATAAAACACGCTCTAAGTCTTTCATTTTAACATTTAAAAGTGTCCCTATACGACTTGGAAGTGAACTTACATACCAAATGTGAGCAACAGGAGTTACAAGCTCAATATGCCCCATTCTACTTCTTCTAACTCTAGAAGTTGTTACTTCAACACCACATTTTTCGCATACAACACCTTTATAACGCATCTTTTTATATTTACCACAAAGACACTCATAATCTCTTATTGGTCCAAAAATTTTAGCACAAAATAGTCCATCTCTCTCTGGCTTAAGAGTTCTATAGTTTATAGTTTCTGGTTTTTTAACCTCTCCATAACTCCAAGAGTGTATTCTCTCTGGAGATGCAACACGAAGTTGTAATGCCTCGATATCTCTTGGGCGCTCTTGTTTATCTACATTAATGGGAACTAAATTCTCTAAATAACTATTGCTCATCTTCACCCTCTTCTTTCTTTGTATAAAGCTCAACATCTAAACCTAATGCTTGTAACTCTTTTGTTAATACAAACATTGTCTCTGGAATACCAGACTCAGGTACAGATTCGCTCTTTGTAATTGCTCTGTAAGCTCTAGATCTACCATCTACATCATCAGATTTTATTGTAAGCATCTCTTTAAGCACATGTGATGCACCATAAGCTTCTAATGCCCAAACTTCCATCTCTCCAAATCTTTGACCACCAAATAGTGCCTTACCACCAACTGGTTGTTGAGTAACTAAAGAGTATGGTCCAGTACTTCTTGCGTGCATTTTCTCATCTACTAAGTGGTGTAGTTTTAGCATATACATATAACCAACATTTACACGCTCTTTAATCTTTTCACCAGTTTTACCA
>CAYMUV010000043.1:2070-6455 GCA_964393855.1 uncultured Nitratifractor sp. | reverse complement strand
AGATGGAAATAAATAAGGGGTGAAGGGGTATAGGTGTAGAGGTGTAAAGAATAGAGTTTACTCTTATACTCCTCTACCCCTCTACTCCTTTACACCTAACAAAAAGGATAGTAATGAAAAAAGCAATTTATCCAGGGACATTTGACCCAATTACACTTGGGCATTTAGATATTATCAAAAGAGCTTGCAAGATTTTTGATAAAGTTTATGTAGCTGTTTCAGAAAATAAAGCTAAAAAGCCTATGTTTAGTTACGAAAAAAGAATAGAACTTGCAAAATTAGCTACAAAAGATTTACCTAAAATAGAGGTTATAGGTTTTAGCGGGCTATTAGCAACTTTAAGTAACGACTTAGAAGCAAATACAATTGTAAGAGGGCTTAGAGCAGTTAGCGATTTTGAGTATGAGCTACAGATGGGTTATGCAAATGCTTCGCTTAAAGAGGATTTAGAGACAGTATATTTAATGCCAAGTTTGCAGTATGCTTTTATAAGCTCTTCGATAGTTAGGTCTATTTTAGTGCACAATGGCAAAGTTGAACACCTGCTACCAAAAGAAGTTTTAGAAAACATTAACCAATAAAGGAAGCTATATGTATATACTATTTGAGGGTATAGATGGTTGTGGCAAAAGTACACAAATAGAGCTCTTGAAAAATAACTTTAAAGATGCTATCTATACAAAAGAGCCAGGTGGCACACAATTTGGCATTAAAGCAAGGGAGCTTTTGCTACATGGAAAAATAGAGTCTAAAGAGGCAGAGCTTTTACTATTTTTAGCCGATAGAGCCGAACACTACAAAGAGGTAATAGAGCCAAATTTAGATAAAACTATAATATCTGATAGAGGCTTTGTATCTGGCATAGCCTATGCCATGGCAGCTGGTTTTGAGTTGGATTTTTTATTAAATTTAAACCGTTTTACTCTAAATAATAATTTACCAGATAAGATAGTTCTTTTTAATATAAACAAAGAAGAGCTTACAAAAAGAGTTCAAAGCCGTGGAGAGATGGATAGAATAGAGAGCAGAGGTTTTGACTACCTATTAGATATTCAAGAAAAAATGCATATAGTTGTAGATGCTTTAGATATAAAACCACTATTTATTGATGCAACTAAGAGTATCGAAGATATAAATAGCCAAATTATAGAGTATATTTTGCTATAATAACACGACTAAAAAATAGGATTTAAAATGATAAACCCATTAAGAGGAATGAAAGATATAGCATTTGAGGATGCTAAAAAATTTAACTACATAGTAGATACAATTAAGGGTATAGTCTCTCGCTATGGGTACGAATATTTAGAAACCCCAAAATTAGAAGAGACTGCACTCTTTACTCGCTCGGTTGGCGAAAGCTCTGATATTGTAAATAAAGAGATGTATAACTTTAAAGATAAAGGCGATAGAGATATCTGCCTAAGACCAGAAGGTACTGCAGGTGCTGTTAGATTTTTTATTAGTAATAAATTAGATAGAGTTGGTGGCAAATATAAGTTTTTTTACTATGGCTCTATGTTTAGGTATGAAAGACCACAAAAAGGGCGTTTAAGAGAGTTTCATCAATTTGGTTGCGAAAGCTTTGGAGAGGCTAGCGTTTACGAAGATTATACAATAATAGAGATGGTAGATAAAATTCTAAAAGCTCTTAAAATAGATGCAACTCTAGAGATAAACTCCTTAGGTTGCAATGACTGTATGCCAACATATACAAATAATCTTGTTAAATTTTTAGAGTCAAAAAGAGAAAATCTTTGCGAAGATTGCAACAAAAGATTAAGCACTAACCCAATGAGGGTACTAGATTGTAAAAATCCTAACTGCAAAAAAGAGTTAGAGGAGTCTCCGAAAATAACAGATAACTTATGCGAAAACTGCGATAGCGATTTTAAAAAGTTATTAAAACTTTTAGATAGTAACAATATTAGTTACAAAGTAAATAAAAATTTAGTTAGAGGTTTAGACTACTATAATAAAACAGCCTTTGAATTTGTTAGCAGTAATCTTGGTGCTCAAGGTACAGTAGCAGGCGGAGGAAGATACGACAAATTAGTAGAGTTTTTAGATGGCAAACCAACCCCAGCTATTGGCTTTGGTATGGGCATAGAAAGAGTTATGGAGCTAGTAGATACACCAAAAGATAGCGAAGAAATATACTATATAGGCTCGCTAGATAGTGAGTATATAGACAATATAATCTCTATTGCAAACTCTATTAGAGATAACAAAAAAGTTATTCTAGAGTATAAAGCTAAAAAACAGCACGCTCATCTTAAGGCTGCATCGAAAGTTGGAGCAACTTACTGCCTTATAATGGGGGAAAATGAGTTTAAAGAGAGTAGCATTTGGGTAAAAAATTTAAACACTCAAAGCCAAGAATTGATAGAAATTAATAAATTTATAGAAACTACAAAGTAATTTTTGTATAATAGTGATTAAATAATATAAAGGGATTTTATGTATTCTAAAAGAATAGATGTTTTAGAGCCATCAATTACTATCGCAATATCGACATTAGCTAGAGAGTTAAAAAATAGTGGTAAAGATATTTTAAGCTTTTCAGCAGGTGAACCAGACTTCGATACACCTAAAAAGATAAAAGAAGCAGCAATAGAAGCTCTTACAAAAGGGCTTACAAAATATACTGCAGTTGCTGGAACTCCAGAACTTTTAAAAGCTATTCAATCTAAGTTAGAAAGAGAAAATAATCTACATTACGAAACAAACCAAATTTTGGTGAGTAATGGAGCTAAGCAATCGTTATTTAATATTACACAAGCATTAATAGACGAAGGCGACGAAGTAATTATACCTGCTCCATATTGGGTTACATATCCAGAGTTAGTTAAGTATGCTGGTGGAGTACCTGTAATTGTAGAAGCAAACGAAAGAAACGAATTTAAACTAACTGCTAAAGAGTTAGAAGATGCAATTACACCAAAAACAAAAATGCTAATTTTAACAAGCCCTTCTAACCCTACTGGTGCTGTTTACTCAAAAGAGGAGCTAGAGCGTTTAGCAGCTGTTTTAGAAGGTACTGATATTATAGTTGTTAGCGATGAGATGTACGAAAAACTTCTTTATGAAAATACAGAGTTTACTTCTGTTGCTGCAATTAGCGAAGATATGTTTAATAGAACAATTACAGTAAACGGCTTAAGCAAATCTGTAGCAATGACAGGTTGGAGAATGGGTTATTTAGCAAGCTCTAACACCGAGCTTGTTAAAAAAATGACTTCTTTGCAATCTCAAAGTACATCTAATATCAACTCTATAACTCAATATGCTTCTATAACTGCACTAGATGGTAGCGTAGATGAAGATATAGAAAAAATGAGAAAAGCTTTTGAGCTTAGAGCTCAAAAGGCAGTAAAGCTATTTAACTCTATAGATGGCTTAAGTGTTACAAGACCTAAAGGTGCATTTTACCTATTTGTAAATATAAAAGATGTAAGTATGGACTCTATGCAATTTAGTAAAGATTTATTAGAAAATTATGGCGTAGCAGTAGTACCAGGCGTTGGCTTTGGGGCAGAAGGATACTTTAGATTCTCGTTTGCAACAGATATGACGACAATCAAAGAGGGTATTAGAAGAATAGAAAAGTTTGTAAGAAGATTAAGGAAATAGAATGAAGTTTGAAAATGTAGATGTTCTTTTAGAGGGAAATAGCTACTTTGATGGGGCAGTAACTAGCCGTACAATTTTATTTAAAGATGGAACTAAAAAGACTTTAGGTTTTATGCTACCAGGTAAGTACGAGTTTGGTACAGATAGTGCAGAACTTATGGAGATTACATCTGGCGAATTAAATGTAAAACTACCTAATAGCAGTGATTTTATCTCTGTAAAAGGTGGCGAATCATTTAATGTACCAGCTAATAGTAAATTTACAGTAGATGTAAAAAGTGTTGTAGATTACTGCTGTTCATACTTATAAAAAATGATTATTCGAAGTGGAAAAATACAGTATCTATTTTGGGCATCTCTATTTAGTACACTTATATACATATGGCTAATTTCTATTGGTATTCAAACCTTTGTATTAAACAAAAGCGATTCACTAAACCCACCAACTAATATTATAATTTTAATGTTTGTTTTAGCTGGGCTTTTAATAGTTTTAGAGCTCTCTGGTATTGTTATATCTATAATGATAGATAATAAATTTTATAGAAACTTTTTTGGAGTCTTAATACTACTCTCTTTTATAGCCCTACTATCTACTAGAGCAATTTTTGGCTAAAAGCTATAAACTAATTTATACACTTAGTTTTACTATCTGTTAAAGCACCTTGTCTCTTAACATCTTGGCAAGCCTTTTTGCTCAATATAGTACCTTTAAAACTACTTTTCCAAAAAATAGCATTCTCTAAATTAGA
>CAYMUV010000043.1:0-1970 GCA_964393855.1 uncultured Nitratifractor sp. | reverse complement strand
AAATTAGACTTTAAATAAGAGATAACCTTTTTTTGAGGAAAAACAACTTGCTTCATATAGTTACACTCTGGACATGTCTTAGATGAATACATTAAAAAAATTGGTTTATGCTCTTTTTTAGACTTTTGTAAAGTCAAATTAAAATCGTGTTTTATCTAATCTGAACTATCTGCAAAAATTGCTGTTGTTAAAATAAGCATTATAGTAAAAAACCTACTCATTATACTTCCTTAATTATCTATTTTAGCCATTATATCATATAAATAATTTTTTTTATATAATTTAAATTAATACTTAATGGTTTAAGTTTTCTTTAACTTTTTTTAACTAAATTGTTGTTACAAATTAAATTTTAAAAGGGATAAAAATGATTCATTTACCAACAATTGTACTTTTTTTACATATTCTATCTGCAGTAATATGGATAGGTGGTATGATAGCAATAAGAGTTGCAGTTCATCCTGTTTTACAAAGTATAGAGGATTCTCAATTAAAGCTGGGCTCTACACTAAAAATAGTTGGCAGGCTATTTAATTTAGTAATTCCATTTATCTTAATACTACTAGCTACTGCACTATTTTTTGAGATAAAACTAAATATAACAAGCCCAATTACGCATATAAAAGAGGCTATTTGGACAATTATGACACTAAATTTTATAGTTATGTATATAAAAAGAGCAAAAGCTATGAAGCTATTTAATAGTGGTAAATTAGCAAAAGCAAAAGAGTCTGTAGCAATTATACCAAAACTACTACTACCTATCAATATCTTCTTAGGAGTTGCAGCAATTATGCTAGGTGTTATCTTGAGAGGTTTGTAGAGTATCGCTAAAAGCAAAAGGCATAAAGCTTTTTCTATGCTTTTAGCCTTAAGCAACAAAACAAGCCCAATTCATTGATATTTAGGCTAAAAATGATTTTCTTAGTTTTCTAAATTTTAGAAAACTACTACTCGATTGCTTTAAGCATATCGCTAAATGCATCTTCGAAAGCTTTTAAACCCTCTTGCATTAATTCATCGTAAACTTTGTTAATATCAATACCTGCAACCTCTAAAACTTTAAAGTGGGTATCTATAATTTTATCATCTATTGGTAGAGCCAATTTGCCTTTATTTTCACTTGCTTCATAGCTTTCTATCGTATTTATTGGGGCAGTATTAATACTATTTTTTGCACAAAGTTCTGTTACATAGTAATCCTCTGGCAAGCCCTGCTCTGGCTTAGTGCCTGTACTTGCAAATAGTGGCTTAATTGCTGGTTCGTTGCACTCTTGCATTTTATTATATATTTTTGCAGCATTTAAAATACCTGTTTTTGCTGTTGGTAAATCTAACTCTTTTAATCTGCCATCTAACTTTCTATCGAATCTACTTACAAAAATACTTATAACACCCTCAATTCTGCCATCATCGCTATATTGTACAAAAGAGTCTATTCCCTTTTTCATTGCCTTTTGTGCTTTAAGTGCTTGCTCTGGCGAAAAGATTAAAGTAGCATTTACATTTATACCACGACTCATTAACTCTTGCATCGCTTCAAAACCTGCTTCTGTTGCAGGCACTTTAATCATAACATTTGGCTCGCCTATTGCATTAAATAATCTTACACCCTCTTCTACTGTGCCTTTTGCATCGTTAGAGAGATAAGGGTCAACTTCTATACTTACATAACCTGCATATCCTGTATCGTAACAGCATCTAAGCTCATGTGCGGCTGCCTTAATATCGGCAATAGCTAGTGCTTCGTACTTCTGCTTTGCACTTTTGCCTTCTAACTCTTTTAACTGCTCTTTATAAGCATCAGACTTAGTTATAGCATTTGCAAAAATAGATGGATTACTTGTAGCACCATCAACTATACCTTTTGCAACCATATCTCTTAATTTCGTGGGTATAAAATCTCTCTCGATAAAGTCTGCCCATAACGAAAATCCTGTTGTTTCATCTACCATCTTGATACTCCCATT
>CAYMUV010000042.1:3738-6557 GCA_964393855.1 uncultured Nitratifractor sp. | reverse complement strand
CCACCACCAAGACCAGCAGCAATAAATACTAAATCTGAACCATCAATAGAAGTTTTAATATCATCATAACCCTCTTGAGCAGCTTCTCTACCACGATCTGGAACCATTCCACAACCACGACCACGAGATACATTTTTACCAATTTGAATTTTATAAGGCGCCAAAGAACTATCTAAAGCTTGTGCATCCGTATTCGCAGCAATTAGCTCTATTCCGCTAATTTTTTTGTCAACCATGTGGTTTACCATATTACCACCACCGCCACCAACACCGATAGCTTTTATAACTGCACCTTCTGCAGGTGCAGACATATTATCCATTACCTCTACTTCGAACTTATCCATAACACTCTCCTTGTTTTGTTAAAATAACTGCTTTATCCAATTTTTTATTTTTGTTAAGATATCACCACTTGTCTCTTCAACACCTGGCAAATCTGAAAAAACAATATTATCAGAACTAGCCCCAACATTTTCAGTAATTTTATCATAATCATTATTAGTGTCAACTGAATTGTTTACACTTTTTGTCAATCTAATGTCATTTAATCCATCTTGCTGCTCTTCTTTATGATGAAGTAGCCTTCTTTTATTGTCAACTTCATATTGAGTATGTTTACCAGATTTATAAAGTAGTAAACCAATTACAGTAGAATTTTGTGGACCTTTAAGCTCATCAAATAAGCCTTTTAATTGCATAGGATGCCCTACTCTAACTGCTAAACCAGGGAAAATAGATTGTGCATACTCTCTCATATTTTTAAGTTGTGTCATTCCACCAGTTAACACAATACCTGCACCTATACTATTTTTAAATCCACTCTTTTCTAAATATTTAGCTAAAATTAGTAAAGACTCCTCAACTCTAGCTACAATTACATTTTGAACAACTTTTAAAGGAATAGAATTTTGGTTGTCAGTATCACCAATTATCGGTAATTCTAAAATATCATCTGAAGTTTCTATTAAGTCGCCATAATTTCTCTTTACACTCTCTGCAATATTTAAAGGTGTATGCAAAGCTATAGAGATATCATTAGTAATATGGTTTGAACCAACTGGCAAATAATCATTATATCTAAGTGCATTATCTTTAAATACAGATAAACTACTTGTCTCGCCACCCATATCAACAACACAAACACCAAGTGTTCTTTCGTCTTCACTCATATTAGCTATAGCAGATGCATAACTATCTAAAACTATAGATTCTATCTCTAGTCCAGCAGAAACAATAGCTTTTTTAAGATTACTTAAACTTGATTTTTGAGCAATAATAATATGAGTTTCAACTTCCATACGACTTGCATTCATATTATAAGGGTCTTCTATATTGCTTTGCTCATCAACTTTAAAGTTATAAGGTATAACATGTAAAACTTCGTACTCTTTTGGAATATCTGCATTATATAAAGCAGTCTCCATTACTCTGTTTATCTCTTTTACAGTAATATCTTTTTGTGGAATATTTACAATACCAATAGAGTTAGTACTTTTAGTATAAGCACTAGATATCGATACAACTGCCGAAGATACATTATTACCAGCAATTCTTCTTGCATCGCTAACTGCTTGCCTAATAGATTTAGATGCCAAATCGATATTAGTAATAATACCTTTTTTAACACCTTGAGATTTTACTAAGCCTTGACCTAAAACCTTAACTTCGTTAAACTCATCTATCTCGGCTATAACAGCCTTAATAGACATAGAACCAATATCGATTGCTAGTATTATATTGCTCATTTAATTTTCCTTTATGTAAACTTCAGTCTTATATTTAGTTGACAACTCTTTAATGAAATTACTACTTAACTCATTAGATTTAATAGCGCTTATTTCATTATCCAAAGAGTTAGAAGAACTATTATTATCTAAAATCTTTTGCTCAGTAACTTCATAAACAATAGCACCTTTACTTAACTTAACACTATTAACTTTTTTATCGCTAGCGAATAGCTCTCTAACAAGAGTTAAGCTATCTGACTGACTAAGCTCTGGCAAATTTGCAGGCTTAGATAGAGTAATATAATCTTTAGACTCAAGATTAAAATCTTTTGTATTATTTAACTCACTCTTAATTAAAGCATTTAATTTACTCTCTTTAGCATTTAAGATATAATCATTTTTTACTAAATCTTTTGCATCAGCAAAGCTCATAGTTTTTGGTTTTTCAATAGATTTTATATTTATTGTTACATATGCATCATCAACAGCTTTAGGCTTTAAAAAATCACCCTCTTTTGCTTCTTTAATACTTTTCCAAATATCTTGATTAAATTTTGCATATTCATCATTAACAGATATTGTTTCTGTAGCAGCTAATTTTCCTTTTTTAAATCTACTTCTGTCAATTGCAGCTTGTTTTTTTATTTTTTCTAATGTAATATCTTTTTTAACTAAAGCTTCTACATCTTTTAAAGCTTGTGTTTTCCCATCTTTATCTGTATAGTTAAAGCTATTTTCATTGTAGTATTTTTCTATTTCTGCTTTAGATATATTTAAATCATGAGCTTTTGTCCATAATAAGTTAAGAGTATATTTTGTTTTTGTTAAGTACTTATCTTTTCTCTTTTCCCAGTATTTTTTTAATAAATCATCATTAACTGTTACATTAATATCATCACTTTTTATAAGTTTGTATTTTATTTTATCGCCTATATTGTAAGTAGTTTTAATAGCATCTTTTTCTAATTTTAAAGGTTTAATATTAAGCATTTTCATAACTTTAGAAACAACTAACTCATTTCTTAAAATAGATTCAAACTCTTTTGCTTTTAAACCTCTATTTCTTAAAAAATTGTCATAATAACTTCTGTT
>CAYMUV010000042.1:0-3638 GCA_964393855.1 uncultured Nitratifractor sp. | reverse complement strand
ATTGGAATACTCCCAACTTTTGCAACCGAATTAGCACTTGAGCCAAAATTAACACTTCCCCAACCAACAAAACCAGCACCTATAAATGCTATTGTAGCAATCCAAATTGTAATAACTAAATATTTGTTATTATTTTGCATCCAAGAAATCATATATCTTACACCTTTACCTAATAATTTAATCCTTAATTGTAAGTTTATCCTATTTAATATTAATATTGGTTTTGATATTACTATAAATTTACACTTTTTTTATAAAAAAATTATTTAAAAGTAGTAAAGTTCCAATTATAGGGGGATGTAAAAAAGATTTAATAAATTGACAAGATGACAATTAATTTACATTTTAAAATATTAAAAAATAGATTTAAGTCAAAATATTTACTATTTTAACTTAAATATTGTAGATAATATACCATTTGACTCTTTAAGTCTATTAATATGCTTAGTAGCTCTAGCAACTCCTAGTTCGAATGCTTTTTCATAAAGCTTAATTGCAATTTTTCTATCTTTAGCTACACCTATTCCATATTCATAAAATTGACCTAAATCGCATACTGCTTCTGGATAAAACTCATTTGCTAACTTTTTCATAATTACAAAAGATTTTTTAAAGTCTCTAACTAATACCTTTCCACTAAATAGTTCTCTTGCAAGTAGAAATTGTGCAAATTTAGATTCTGTATTGCTTGCCAATAATAAAATTTGAGATGCTCTTGCTACATCTTTTTTGCCCATATAGAAATCATACTCTTTTAAAAAATATTTAACATCTGCTTCTGTAAAGCTATTTTTAGATACATTTTTTAAGAATTTTACAGCCTCTTCTACCCAAATTTCGCTCTCTTTAACAGGTGGATAAAGTATGAATGATTGTCTAAATTTATGTTCTATATGTGGTATAGGTGCATAAATAATTGATTCATCTAATTTTTCTTCTTTTGTTTTTGCAGTTTTCTTATCTGCTTTTGGCTCAACTTTAGAAGAGACTCTATTATCTTTTTTATCTTCTGTATCTTTTTTAAGAGCTGCTTTCTCTTCTGCAATTTTTTCTTCTTTTTTAGCTACTTCTTGCTTTAGAGTAGTCTCTTTATTATTTGTAATTTTTTCTTTAACTGCTTCTTTAGCTATCTCTTCTTGTTTAACATTTTTAGCATCAGATATTGCAGCCTCTACATCATTTCTACCATCTGACACTGCAGACTCTGCATTACTTTTAGATAAACTCTTATCTTCGTTTTGTGATGCCTCTTCTCTATTTTTATAAATAGTATCTAATTTATTATCTTCTATATTAACTTCTGGTGCTTTATAATCTTTAATCTTCTTTTGGGCACTCTCTATTTTAGATACTTCTGCATCGCTTTTTTTAGTTTCGCTAGTAGCTGTTTGTTTTACTTTACTTAAAATATTTTGAGCAACACTAGAAGTTTTTAAAACCTCTTTATCATTACTATCTTTTTCGGTTTTTTTAGCAAACTTTTCTCTAATATTTTTGTATTTAGAAAGAACGCCTCTTCTCTTCTTTTGTGCATTGCTATTACCTACTTTGCTTATTTCATCTAAAGGTGTCTCTTTATCTGCGCTCTCTAAAGCTTTATCAATATTTTTTTGTTCTGCTTCAGAAATCTCTTTTTTACTTTGCTCTTTTTTAAACTTATCTAACTTCTCTTTTTTACTATCTTCTTCGATACTTTCTATAAAAGGTATATCGTTAATTTTATCGTTATCTTCTTTTTCTGGCTCAATTGGTTTTTCTATATTTTTTGCAAAAGCTTCTAAATCATCTTCTGTATATGCCGATCTTCTATAATCTTTTACACTCTCTCTTGCTAGAGGGCTCATTTTAAGCATATCTTCTACATCTAAGACTCTCTCTTCATTATCATCGATACTAACTTCTGCATCTATTTCGTTAAGATAACTTTTAATAAGATAAAGTGCTTGCCTATAATTTTTTCCACCAAGTAATGAAACTATTTCGTTTAATTTACTACTATTAGCTTGTTTTAAAAAACTATTTTGTATTACTATAGTATCATGATCACCAATTGAAGTAGCTAGTTTTACTATCTCTAATCTTGTAACAACCTCTTTATTATCCATTTTGCAACCACCTTTATATAATTGACAACTAAAGTGTCAATAGCTAAAACTAAAATATTATATGTATAATACCATATATATGGTGTTTAATTTCTTATATTTTAAAATATTGTTAACTAAATTTACACTTTTATCAAACTAAAAAGATATTTTTTTAATTCTAATTAGGTATTATATCAATAAAAAAAGATTAAGCTTTGAAAAATTTAAACGAATCACCTCATATTCCTGTACTTTATAACGAGGTTATAAATGCCTTTAAAGATATTAAAGATGGTATTTTTGTAGATTGTACACTAGGTTATAGTGGACACTCGCATGGTATGCTACAAAATTATAATAATATCAATTTAATTGGTATAGATAGAGATATAGAAGCGCTAGAATATAGTAAAAAAAGATTAAAAGATTATTTAAGTAGAGTTACTTTTCTAAGGGGGAGTTTTTCTCAAAGATTAAAAGAGATTGATTTTAGCAATCTATCTGGTCTTTTAGCAGATTTTGGTGTCTCATCTTTGCAGTTAGATAAAGAAGATAGAGGCTTTAGATTCGATAGTACTCTATTAGATATGAGAATGGATCAATCAAACCCATTTAGTGCAAAAGATTTAATAAATAGCTACTCTCAAAGTGAACTAGAGAGAATTTTTAAAGAGTATGGAGAGGCTAAAGAGTATAAAAAAGTTGCATCTGCTATAGTCAAAAGCAGAGAAGTAAAAACTATTACAAGCAATAAAGAGTTATCAGATATAATTAGCAAAAATTGCCACAAAAAAGGCAAAACCCATCCAGCCACTCAATACTTTCAAGCCATTAGAATAGAGGTAAATAGCGAACTATTAGAGATTACAAAACTTTTAGATATTTTAGAAGAGAAAAAACCAAAAGGTGCTATTATATCTCTTATTACTTTCCACTCACTCGAAGATAGAATTGTAAAAAATAGATTTAAAAAATGGTCGCAAAAATGTACTTGTCCAAACGATATTATGCGTTGTGTTTGTGGAAATGATAATAATTTAGGTAAAATAGTAAACAAAAAACCTATTACAGCAACAGACAAAGAGTTAAAAGCAAACCCAAGAAGCCGAAGTGCTAAATTAAGAATTTTTAAATTTAAATAAGGAATAAAAATGAAAAAGAGCTATATTTTTCTATCTATATTTATCATTTTATTAATGTTCACAAAAATATATATTGCTAATGAACTCTATTTAGTTAGTAGAAAAATCCAAAAAAATAATATACAAATTAATGCACTTAAAGAAGAGAGAAATATATTAAAATTAAAAATAGAAAAACTAAAGTATAAAAATACCATTATAGACCCTCTATTTAGCTACAAAATAGAAGAGGATAAAATAAAAGAAAAGGCACAAGAAGAAGAGAGCAAACCAAAGGAGCCACCAACAGAAGAGAAACCTAAAGATAATTTTAATAAAAATGCAAAAGCTAAACCTAAACCTCAAGACACTAGAAAACTATTTCAAAGTCTAGAGATAGATGATGGAGTATATTAATGATTAAAAGATT
>CAYMUV010000041.1:0-6640 GCA_964393855.1 uncultured Nitratifractor sp. | reverse complement strand
AAGTAGTTCCAGAAATTACACAAGAGCCAAACTACGAAGAGGCAATCGAAGCTGCTAAAACTGCTGCTAATGCTTAAAAATAATTAAAGGGATTAAAACCCTTTAATTTTAATATACACACATTTATCCTACCTATTTTTTATATCTTTTTGATACAATTTAAAAAATTAAATACTAAGGCTTTAAAATGAAAAAAATTTCATTTATATCAATTATTTCTATTATTTTTTTAATGTTTAGTGCCTGTGGACCAAGAATTCCAACAGGTGTTACTGGCGGATTTTATGGTAGCGAAGATTACGAAAATAAACCAGAAGCTATATATACTCCTGATAAAGCTATAGATAAAATTGTTGTTAAAAAGGGTGAACACAGAATGTATCTATACAAAAATGGAAATGTTGTTGAGACATTCCCTGTATCTTTAGGTAAAAATGATCACCTTGGAAATAAAGTAATGCAAGGCGATAAAAAAACTCCTATTGGTACATATAGAATTTTAGATAAAAGAAGACATCCGGTTAAATATAGAGCTTTTACTATCTCTTATCCTAACGCTAAAGATAGAGCTAGAGCTGCAAAATTAGGAGTTAATCCAGGTAGTATGATTACAATACATGGACAACCACATTGGAATGCAGATGGGCATGGCGATAGCTATACCCTCTCTCACGATTGGACAGATGGCTGTATTGCACTTACTAATAAAGATTTAGATATACTTTGTGGAAGAGTAAGACCAGGTACAAAAATAGAGATAGATGAGTAGAAAATATTCGCAAAAACAGATAGATAAATACAATAGACAAAAGTATATTACAGCAATAAACAAGTGTACAAAAAATTTGTATAAACTATTTAAAGATGAACATAGTTTGTACAAAGAGTATAGCTCTAAATTTACACTTCTTAAAAAAGAGCTTGATAAATTCAAAACAATAAGACTAGATACAGAACATTTAAAAAAAAGTAAAGAGTACATAGACAATTTATATATTAAAACTGTTATAAACAATATAAACGAAGATGAGTATAAAGCCCTAAAAAGTAGTGAGCTATCTATGCTCAATCGCCTTCAGAAAATGAAAAATCGAGTAAAATACAGTAAGGGTAAACATAAACAAAATTTTTCTTAAAATAAAACTTTCCATAATATGGCATATTGATATTTTTAATTAAAAATAATTTAAAATTTATCTCTATTTGCTCCTTTTTGACATATAAAAGTGATATAATTTTACAACTAAAAGAGAAGAGTAAAAATTATGAGAGTCCTATTAATAATTGCCACATTAATAACTTGTTTATATCCTGATTTTAAGCTAAGCTACTTGATTGATAACAAATTTAAGCAAACTTCATACTATAAAGATAAAAATCATATACTATTTAAAATTAGTGACAACAATAAACCAATTGAAGATTTATTAATTATAAACTCTAAAAAGTATATTAAATTTAAAGATAATGGTATAGAACATATCTATGAAATTAGCAATAGTAATAGTAAAAAAAGCAAAATACAAAAGAGTAAAAATTATACAGTTACAAAAAAAGAAAAAAACATTACTTTTTTAAATTATAGTGCACAAAAGTGGACAATTTTAGATAAAAATGGTAAAACAGAAGAGTTAATTGTTACAGACAATCCAAAACTTTTACAAAAAACCTTAAAGACTTTAAATGCACTTAAAGAGTTATTGCCTAATAACCAAAATAATTCTCTTTTTATTATTAATAAAAAGTATGTAATTTTAAAAGCAAAAAATTTACAATTACTTAATGAGAGCGAGCAAAAGCTAAATAGTGCTATGTTTGATTTTCATAAAACTTTAAAAAAAGAGGAGCAAATAAAGTTATCTAAAGGGATAAATAAGTGCTTTACAAATGTTTGCTGTGGTAAAAATAATACAGAAAACTCAAAAGAGCTCTATAAATTTCTTAAACACCATACAGATAATTGGAATTTAACAAAGAGTGCTAAATGTAAAAATATTACTCAAAAAAATTTAGAATCTGCTGTTTATAGTAATAATAAAAATCATATTATTGTAGAACTTTCAACAGATAAAGAATATACAGAAGGCAAAATAGACAGTTTAGAGAAAGAGGGCATAAAAATATCTAAAATTCAAAAAACTACTATCAAAGGATATGCTGCTAAAAGTGCTTATTTGCCTATAATAGATGCTACTATATTAGATATTACCCTTCCAAATACGACAATATCTATATACTCAAAGGGTAAAGTAAATCTTTTAAAATTTTCTAAAAAAGCCTTAATTCTTTATAAAAAACCTAGTTATACACTTATCGACTAGGTTCTCCAAACTCTATTACCCAATATATCTTCTCATTATCTTTATATGCTGATAAACCCATATCTTTAAAGCGAGGGTTCATTATAATTTGGCAGTGTCTAGGGCTCTTTTGAAAGTTAGCAACTGCATGCATAAAGTGCTCATATGGGTCTTGATTTCCTACAATTGAATATTTAGTATATGTTAAAACTTCTCCCGCTAATCTACCTGGCATTATAGGATAACCTGCGTAGATAATTCTCTCGTAAAAGTTACTACCTCTACCCATACCCTTTCTTGCTTTGTCTGTTGCTTTACCAGACCCAACATGACCTAAAAAATTATTAGAAGCCATATCATTTGCATGAAAATCAGCAGCCATCTGAAGCTCGTTAGACCATCTAACTGGTGGTGCAGGTGGTGCACATACATTACCTCTTGCTCTAATTGTATTAATATAATTTAACATTCTTCCTGTTAAATTGTTAATATTTACTTTTCTGCCACTTGCATAAGATGAAGCCTTATACGAATAGACTAAAGTAGGTTTAACACTTGCACTATCTCTATCTAAATCGTGCATACTTCTAGAAACAACTACTTTATGTGAACCTCTATTATAACTACTAGGGTTATATGTAGGAACTTGCTGATATCTAGATGGTTGAGCATAGCTATGTGGTCTTGGTCTTTTATGTTTACAACTACTTAAAAAAATAATTGTCATAAATATTAATACTATTTTAAATGCTTTCATATTGCTTTCCTAAAAATATAAAACTCACACAATTATACCATTTAAAAATAAAAAAAACATAATATATCCATTTTTTGCTAATTTTATTAATTTATTTTAAATAATTTAACGCTTTTTTGTACTCATTTTCCCTATTTATATTAGTTGTTTCTATCTTTTTTACATATAATTTATAGTTTTCTTTGGAGTAAATTAAATTTTTCATCTTATAATTACACTCTTTATACATATCTTCTGCTATATCTAAAAGCCCTCTTCTATATATTGTTGCTAAAGGCTCTACACCTAAATTGCTTGCCATAGAGAAGCTACTATAATTGCCACTATTGTCTTTATATGCTTGAATTAAACTATTTATACTATCTATTTCTAATAGTGGCATATCTACAGATAACATAAATATTGCATCGCTTTTGGTAGTTTTAAAAGCAGATATAAGTGCATTTAGTGGATTGTACTCTTTATATATATCATAAATAATCTCTGCTTCAAATTCAAATTTATTCTCTTTAGCACTTAAGTAAACTTTATCAAAAAGTGGTTTCAATCTTATATACTGATATTCGCTAAGAGAGCTAAACTCTCCAAATGGCAAAAGTGCCTTATCTCTACCCATTCGGCTACTCTTTCCGCCAGCTAAAATAACTGCACTAAGAGACAAACTTAAGCCTTTTTTTATGAATTATCAATAGTATTGCCGAAATCAATGCCACAAATGCCTCGAAAATAAATAGACCGCTTGGAGAGATTTTATATACTAAACCAGATACAATTGCCCCTACTGCCCCGCCAAGTCCAAAGCTAATACCTAAAAAGAACTGTTGTGCCAACCTTTTTTGCTTATATATGGTATAAACATAAGATATTGCAGCTGTATAATAGAGAGCAAAACTAAAAGCATGGGTAGCTTGAGATAGGGCAATAAGTGCTAAATTATTTGGGAAAAGCGCCACTAAAAGCCATCTAAAAACTGCACTTAATGTTGTTAAAAATAGTAAGTTTATTAAATTATATCTTGCCAATAAATAGCCTTGAAAAATAAGCATAACTATTTCGCATGCAACGCCAAATATCCATAAATAACTAACCAAATTCAAAGCCATACCATTTTGAGTTTCATATATTGTAAAAAAGTTATAAAAGCCACCAAAACTAAATTGCAATAAAAATATACTAGACCAAAAAGCCCAATACTTAAGTAGTGAAAAATCTCTATTATCCTCTAAAGACTCCTCTTTGGCATTTGCTTTATCAAACTTTGCTAACTTAAAGCCTGTAAGCATTGTAAAAAAAGCCATAGTAGATAAAGATACAAGTGCCATTAAGTAACTATCTAAAATATTACCCAATACAAATGCAACTAAACTAAATCCAATTGAGCCCCAAAGCCTTATTTTGCCATACTTCTCTTTGCCTATATGCTCTATTGCGATAGTCTCTACAAAGGGTAAAGCTGCACCCATTGCGCCACCATAAAGCAAATTTAAAATTAAATATAGTATAAAACTTTTAATACTTACAAAAAAGATTAAGGTTATTAAAAATGTAGCAAGCAAAGATATAAAAAAAAGTTTATATGTTAGCCTAACCCACTTTTTAAATATAAATGGCAATAAAAACCTCATCAAAGGTGCACTTGTATATACTGCACCTATCTCTACTGCAGAGTAACCAATATCTTTTAAAACTTTGGGCATAAATATAACATATACCCCAACCATTGCAAAATAGAATAGGTAAAATACCCCTAAAGAGAACTCTATAGAGCTTAATTTATTTAGAGTTTTGTTCGCTATTTTCATATACAAAAGCAGTCGAGGTTATATAATCTTGTAAATTTCTGCCGCTTTTATTAAAAAAAAGCACAATCCAGCCAAAAATCATAAATGTTACTTTAGATAATATCTGTCTTAAAATTATTGTTGTTATTGGTGGCTTAGAGTTTGTAGGTAAAAATATAAGTTTTAAATTATATGCTTTCATACCTGGAGTTTGTGCACTCTTGGCTAAAAAAATCACCTCTACTATAGTCAAGGCAATCATAATCTCTAGCCATCCAGCCATTTTATGAGCACCAAATCCCTCTCTGCCACCCATTACCAAATAGAAAACTGCATAAACAATTGGCATCCAAAGCATAAAACTATCTGTTAATATAGCTTTAAAAACATCACCTCTTTTGGCAAAGTTAAAAGCACTTTTTTTACTTTTTTTACCCTCTTCTTTACTTATTCGACCCTGTTTAAGGTCTCTAAATCTCTGCTTTTTAGCCATTAATGTTGTGCCCCTAAACTCATACTAAATATTGGTAACAACATAGCAAGAACAATTGTTCCTACAATTGCTCCAATAAATAGCATCATAACTGGCTCCATAAGGCTAAGAAGCACTTTTATCTTATCTTTATTCTCTTCATTATAAAGGTTAGATATACTTTTTAAAATAGATGATACACTACTAGACTCTTCTCCAAGAGCAAGCGATTGCATAAAGTTTCTTTTGGGCTTTACACCCTTTGTTCTATAGAGTGCAACAGATAGTTTATTACCCTCTACAACTTTGCCAGATGCTTTATCAAATAGCTCCCTAAGCGCACTATTATTAAAAGTAGAAGATGCCAATTGAACAGCCTGTGCATACGATACACCAGAATCTAACATTAAAGATAAAATATAACTAAATCTTCCAAGTTCATAGTTTTGTATAATATTGCCAACAACTGGCATTTTAAGTAGCATACCATCTATCATTTTTCTAAATGAACCAACCTTAGTGTAAGCTAGTTGGAATAGTGCTACTAGAGCTATTAAACCCAATATAATATATAACCAATAGTGAATAAAAAAGTCGCTTAAGCCTAAAATAAAGGTAGTTATAGCTGGTAATTTCTGACCTGTATCTGCAAATATTTGTGTAATTTTAGGCACAACAAATGTAATTAAAAATGCACTCATACCAATAGCAACTATAAATATAAACGATGGATAAATCATTGCATTGGTAGCTTGCTTTTTAACTTCGCCCTGAGACGAGAAGAAATCCCCCATTGTTGCTAAAACCTCTCCCATCTTACCACTTTGACCAGATACATTAATACTTTGTAAAAAGAAATCTGGCAGCTCATAAACACCTTGAGAGTTTAAAGCAACATATAGGTTTTTACCCTCTTCGACTTGCTTTTTAACCTCTTCTATAAAACTAGCATATCTCTTTTCGCCCTTGTGCTGATTATGCATAAGCTTTAAGGCTGTAACTATTGTCATACCAGAGTCTAAATAGCTTGCTAACTCTTTTGAAAAGGCACTCATTAAAGCACCATTCATTGGTCGTTTTTTTAAATTAGAAAGCAGCGAAACTCCACCACCCTCTTCTAGGCTCTGATAAAAAATCCCTTTAGACCTAAGTATCTGTTTAGCCTCGTTATAGCTATTTGCAACTAAAACACCTTTAACATTTTTACCATCTTTTGTTAAACCTCTATATTTGTACTGCATTAAACCACTTTTTTTATTTAGATTATATGTAATTTTTGCTTTATTTGGGCTTTTATGGCACTTTTGTGGGTAAATTTTCTAAATATATT
>CAYMUV010000040.1:0-6649 GCA_964393855.1 uncultured Nitratifractor sp. | reverse complement strand
TTTTTTAGTGCATTACCACTTTTTGGTGGCGAATATTACCATAATTATATTAAAAAATCTATTAAGCTTAGCCACAAAAAAGTGAATATCTGCCTTTTTGTGCTATTTTAATAAACCAGGAGGAACACCACCTCCACCTTGCATCTGTTTCATAATATCTTGCATCTGCTTCATACCACCTTTTCCAGATAGCTTTTTAGCCATTTTAGCAGCATTTTTAAATTGCTTTAAAACTCTATTTACTTGCATCTGGTCAAGTCCTGCCCCTTGTGCAATACGACGCTTTCTAGTATTGTTAAGTAAATCTGGATTTTCTCGCTCTTTTGGTGTCATTGAGCTAATCATTGCTTTTATTTGCTTAACCTCTTTTGAGTTCTCTAAATCCATATCACCTATCTGCTTAGCCATACCACTCATACCTGGTATCATACTAATTAATGACTTCATAGAACCTAGTTTTTTCATCTGCTCCATTTGGTCTAAAAAGTCGTTAAAGTTAAATTGACCTTTTTTAATTTTACGATTTATCTTTTTAGCACTCTTTTCATCTATTACTGCAGATGTTCTCTCCATTAAAGATTCTAAATCCCCTGCTCCCATTAAACGACTTACAATTCTATCTGGTATAAATGCTTCTAAATCTGGCATCTTTTCACCGCTACCAATAAATCTTAAAGGAACACCAACTTGATGAGCAACACCTAAAGCAACTCCACCTTTGCTATCTGCATCGAATTTACTCAAAACAACACCAGTAATTCCAATTTTCTCTTTAAATGTAGCAGCTGTTCTAACTGCATCTACACCTGTCATTGCATCTGCAACATAGAAAATCTCATCTGGATTAGCTATATCTTTTATTTTTGCAAGCTCATCCATTAGCTCATCATCAATTGCTAAACGCCCTGCTGTATCTATTAGTAGCACATCGTACAAGCCATCTTCTGCTTTTTTAAGTGCCTCTTTAACTACTGTTTCTGGTTTTGCACTCTCATCTGCAACTAAATCTACCTCTATTTGCTCTGTTATTTGGCGAAGTTGCTCAACTGCTGCAAGTCTTTGTAAATCGGCAGCTGCTATAAGAACCTTTTTCTTTTTTTGATCTTTTAGCATTAAAGCTAATTTACCAGTTGTAGTTGTTTTACCACTACCTTGCAAACCTGTCATTAAAACAACTGTTGGTGGTTTTGGTGCAAAAACAAAACCTTGATTACCTTTAGCCGTTAAAATATCTAATAATCTTTTACTTATAGAGTTTAAAAAAGCATCTTTACCTACACCAACAGCTTTTACATCTTTCTCTACATTTGTAATTAACTCTTTTACAACTTTATGATGTACATCGCTTTTTAGTAGTGATTTTTTTAATTCTGTTAATGCTTTTTTTAGTGCTTTCTCATCATCATGAAATCTTATTTTGCCAATAGCACTTTTAAAACCCTCTGTTAGAGTACTAAACATCTTCTTCCCTTATCTAAAAATATTATGTAATTTTATCATTTATATCTTACAATATCGTTTGGTTCTTTTGCTTCATAGCGTTTTCCAAAAATCTCTATTGCACTTGCGTGTAGTAAAATTCTTTTAGATTTTGTTGGGCTACCATACTGTTCGTCGCCAACTACTGGATGTCCTATAGATGATAAATGTAATCTAATTTGGTGTGTTCTTCCTGTTTTTATCTCTAAATCTACTTTACTTTTTTTACCTTGAATTTCGTTAGGTTTTACAATTGTTATTGCATCTTTTCCTAATCTTTTATCTATTTTAGAGATAGACTTTGGTCCTTTAATAGTATGAATTGGTGCATCTATTACAATCTCTTCATAAATTACACCCTCTACCCAAGCACTATAAAACTTTTTAACCAATCTATTCCTAAAAGCCTCTATAGCTTTTTTTAAAAAATCATCACTCTTAGATAGAAGCAACACACCACTTGTTTCTCTATCTAGCCTGTGAATTAGCTTTGCATTAGTAAAACTAGCCTCTACATCGTAGCTATCTAAAAAGGCGGGCTTATTTACTACTAAAATATCTTCATCTTCATATATTGTTTTAATTTTAGCTGGCATCTCTACACGAAATTTTGTATCTTCGCTCATAACTGCTCTTGCAATTTTTACTTTTCTATCGCCTACATATACCAAGCCTCTATCTATTAGCTCTTTTGCTCTTTTACCAGATATGCCAAGCTGCAATGCCAATAGTTTATATGCTTTATCTTCCACTCTCTAAATCCTCTATTACATCTTTTAGCTGTTTAGTTAATTCTAACTTAATTAATTTAATTTTACTGCTATGCCCATTAACAAACTCTATAGAGCTTTTTGCAACTTTAAATTTTTTAGATAAAAACTTTATTAACTCTTTGTTGGCAGCACCCTCTACTGCAGGTGCTGCGACTCTAATTTTTATTGCATCTTCTCCATACAAACCAGCTAACTCACTTTTGCTTGCATTTGGTTGTGCTTTAATCTTTAAAGTTGCATAATCTCCTTCTATCTTATAAAACACTTTTTAACTCCTCTAAAAGCCCATCTAAGTAACAAACAGCATTTGTATGGCAATTATCTAATGCTCTAAAATCTAGTAGTTTTTGGCTTAGCTCATCTGCTTTTATAATTGTTATGCCATCTATTAAGCTAAATAGTTCAACTTGATTATAATAGTTCTCTCCAGAAATAATTTTACACCCAAACTGAGCAGCTTCGGCAGCATTATGTCCACCTGCATCTACAAATGCACCTCCTAGTATTACAACATCACTAATTGCATATGTATTAATTAACTCACCCATTATATCTATTAAAACAATATCTGTATTAAACTCTCTACTTTGTGAGTACCTACTAAACGAAAGCTTTTTTCTTAGTGCCTCTTTTTCTAAATATGTAGCTACTTTTTCAAACCTTTCAGGGTGTCTGGGCACTACAATAAGTTGTGCATCTTCTACTTTTTTAAGCTCTAAAAAAGAGTTAAATATAAGCTCCTCTTCACCTTCGTGAGTGCTTGCAGCAGTTACAATAACATCTTTGTTTTTAGGAAAGTTTTTAGTAGCTTTAGATATATTTGCAAACTTTATATTACCAATTACTTTTATATCTTTAGCACCTAACTTCTCTAACCTAAGAGCATCTTCTTTTGTTTGAGCATATATATAGTCAATATTTTTAAAAATTTGTCTATACAACCACTTAAAATATAGATATTTAGGGTACGACTTTTCGCTAACTCTAGCATTAAGCAAAAAAGTTTTAACTCCCCTCTTTTTATAGCTTTTAAAAAGCATATACCAAAGTTCTGCCTCTATAACAACCAAAGCCTTTTGCTTTTTAAGCCAAAATGGTAAAAATATCTCAAAAGGTAGATACCTGCTATCTTTTGAGTACTCTTTAATTACACTATAACCTGTAGAGGTAATCGAGGTAAATCTAAGTTTATCTATATTTAAATTATCTACAATAGCTTTAATAGATTTAGCTTCGCCATAACTACACACATGAAAGTGTATTCCATTCTCTTTTAAAGGGGGGTTATTAGTTAAAAAAAATCTAGCTGGTATAGATGTTTTATATTTTTGTTTGAACTGTAACAAAAATATAAAAGGAAGAGCAACAATATATAAAATCGCTGCTATTAGATAGTAAAAGTAGTAAAACACTAAATTAGCCTAAGCGTTCTCACTATCTACTTCTATATATAGTACTCTACCACAATGTGGGCAAGTTACTATATCTTCGCCTCTAATTAAGTCGCTATAAGATTTATCATTAATCTTCATATAGCAACCATAACAAGCTTGGTTTCTAACTGGAACAACTGCACTATTACCTGCCCAGTTTTTAATTTTTTCATAGAATGATAAAATTTTACCATCCATAGCACGAGTCTGCTCATCTCTAGCTTTATATAGTGTTGCTTTGCTTGTCTCTATAGATTCATACTCGCTCTTAACCGACTCTAATGTGTCGGCTAACTCTTTATTTGCTAACTCTAAAGACTCTTCTAACTCGCTTAGCTCTTCGTTATAAACTTCGTTTATTTTATTTAAACGCTCTATCTCATCGTTATTATAAGCTAAAGTATCTTTAGCAATATGCTCTTCTGTAGATAGTGCTGTAACTTCTCTATCGTTTTTAGCATCTGCTTGTTTTTTCTTTATAGAATCTAATTTATCTTTAAGCTCTTTAATCTGTATTTCGAAACTAGAAATCGAAACATTGTTAGACTCTATCTGCTCTTTTTTATTTGCAATCTTTTCTGTTAAATCAGCAACTTTATCTTTTGCAGCTTTTACTTTAGAATCAATCTCTTCTATAGCTGGGTTATAGCTCTCTAACTCTTTGTCTATTTTTGATAGTGCTACCATCTCTTTTGTATATATGTTCAAACTCTATCCTTTTATGGGTTAAAAATTTCAAATGGATTTTTAGATTTTGCAATTATAACCGAAATTGGCATAGAGTTTAATAAAGGAGCCAATGCATCGGTAAAAAACTGCTCACTTTCAAAGTGTCCAATATCAATTAACATTTTATCTTCGCTTAATGCCTTCATTGCATCGTGATATTTTATATCTCCTGTTAAAAAGCAATCAGTATCGATATAATCTAACAAAGCTGCCCCTGCACCTGTGGTTAAAGAGATAGAATTAATTTTTTCTTTTTTATTAACAATTTTAAAGCTATTTAAGCCTAATTTACTCTTTAAAATATTTAAAAGTTCATCAAAAGTTAGCTCAACATCAGCACTGCAAATAAATTCGCTCTTCTCTTTTGGGTTAAATCCTAAAATATTAGTAAAAACATAGCTATTTAGATGAGATTTATCAAAATTTGTATGCATTGCAATTAAACTGATATCTTTTTTAATCATTTTAGCTAATAAGTTTGCAGGGTATCTATCTAAATTTAGTGTAGATATTTTACCAAAAATTAGTGGGTGGTGTACTATAAATAGTGTGTTATTACTAGCATTTTGTATTAAATTCTCGTCTATATCTAAAGAGATTACTATCTCTTTTATCTTGCTATCTAAACTACCTAAAATAAGACCACTATTATCCCACTTCTCCTGTGTCTCAAAGGGACTAATAGTATCTAAAAAATCATATATCTCTTTTAATTTCATACTACTCCTTAAAAATTAACAATATATTTAAGAGTATTTATAAGTTTACTCTTTTCTCTTATATTTGGTAACTCTTTGCCCGGCTCTGTTGTTGTAACTATCGTTCTACATAGTGGAAATTTACTCCAATCTTTTAGCCTTACACCCCAATATGTATGCATTATAACAGGTTCATTTTTATATTTACCTAAATATATACCAATATGTCCAGGAACAAATAGCAAAGATTGAAAAGGCTTGGCATTTTGCATAATTGCCTCTTTTTTAATATTTTTATGTAAACCTTTTATATATATTTCATCTCCAGCTTTTGCTTGCTTGCTTGAGTTTCGTTTTAAAAAAATGCCAAAAGGTGCAAAAAAATCTCTTGTAGTTGCAGAACAATCTCTAGTCTGCATTTTACCACCCCAACCATAAGGCTCATTATAAAACTCTTGTGCAATTTTTGCAACATTTTTAGCATTCATAACCAAAGGCTTTTTAGCTAAAATATCACCACTATAACTTAATGGCTCTATTTTTGCATAACCACTTTTACTCTTTATTGCTACTATTGGCTTGCTATTAAGTATAGGAAAAATTGTACCTAATTTAACTAATGTTACTCTTTTATTATTTTTAAGTAGCCATAAGTTATCTTTTATAGATATATCGTAATCTCCACTAGCAAACTTTTCTGCAAAACTATCTGTAACTAATGCGATTGCATCTCTTTTTACCCAACCTGCAGCATATGGGGCTTGAACAAATGCCCACCTTTTATCTAAAGAGTAGTGCGAAATATATAAAGGAGTATTTGGATAAATTGCAGAGTGCTGAAAATAGTCAAATGGAAACCACTGAGTAGCTTTGTGCGTATCGGTATAGGCTGCAGTATTTGTAGGAAATGCTCTTAAATTAGTGTGTTTAACTGTTATTGCCTTGGCTTTTACAGAATTTAGTGCCTTTATATTAAAGTTTTTAATCCACCATTGCCATCTACTTTTGGTAATTAACCTTTTTAAGCCATCATAAATTTTACGCTTTTTTACAAATTTTATCTGCCAAAAAAGCTCTGATTTGGGCTCTAACATGTTATCTATATGCCAAGGTAAAAAGTATGCTCTATTGTACTCTCTGTCGTATTGTTTCATTTTGCTAACACTCATTGGAGTAACTTGCTTAGCATAGTAGTCTAAATTTTGTGGAATATTTTTCATATCTGCAATTGTGCCAAAATGTAAGTTATCTATTGCACTTTTAGGGCGTTTGCCAACTACTAAACTATAGTTAGCAAAGAGTGTTGAAGTTATTAATATAGTAGTTATAATATATTTCATTCTAATCCTTTTTAAGGCAGTATATTAGCCAAAAAAGGTATCAAAATAGTAAACCAAACTCCATATGCAGGAGTTAGTATCCATATAATCTTACTTTTTAACTCTTAAATTTCTCTCAACTTCCTGCTCTTTATACAACTTCGCACACCCAACAGAGAGTTCACGAACCTTTAAAATAAAGTTTTGTCTTTGAGCTT
>CAYMUV010000039.1:1397-6921 GCA_964393855.1 uncultured Nitratifractor sp. | reverse complement strand
AGTTTTTAAACCAACTTCTGTAATATTATCAAAACCATCATTATCGCTATCGTTATGAACAGAGCTATCATCAGAGTCTAGCTCATCAACTACACCATCTTTATCTTTGTCTAACTTAGCAGACTCTAAAACATCACTAATTCCATCATTATCTGAGTCTTTATTAGCCTCTTGCCCATCAAGTTTACCATCACCATCAGTATCTTTGTTGAATGGGTCAGAGTTTATTTTCTCTTCATCACTGTTTAACAATCCATCGCCATCGATATCTGTATCGTTACTATCTGCTATACCATCACCATCTAAATCGGCAATTTTAACTACCTTTTCGGTTTTATTTACTTCGCTAACTAAAGTTTGAGTTTTTGGTTTATGCGTGTAGCAACATAGTAGAATAAGCAAAACCAACGCACAAGAAGCAATTTTTAATTTACTATTGCACATATATTCCCCTTTTATGATTTTTTTTATTATATCATAAAAAGAGAAATAAAATCAATTTAGATACACTTTTTTATTTTTTTACCTCTTCGGCATTATGAACAACAGTTGTTAATCCAAGAAGTTTCCACGCTTGAAGCCCACCTCTGTAGTAGTATAGTTTATCTTTAGGGTAGCCTTTTTTAGCTAAATTATCAACTAATCTAACAGATGCAGCACACCAGAGACCAGAGCAAAAAATTGCTAAATCTTTAGCATTCGAAAAGTCGTAACTACCATCTTCTTTTATTTTAGTTCCTAGAGCTTTAAATAAGCTATCTTGAATCTTTTTAGAATCGGTTCTAGCAATTGCATCTGGTATATTAATAGCTCCCGGAATTGTCTCTATTAAAAACCTCTTTTTATCTCTAGCATCTACTAAAATTCCTTTTTTCTTATAAACTTTATTTTTAATAAAATCTATCAACTCTAGTTCAGATATTGTTTTTACACCATTTACTGGTTTAATTGGTGTAACACAATGCGGAGGACAAACACGAGATGTTTTAGTAAAATCATCTGTAAGTCTGTTTGCAGTATCTTGTATTCTCATTATCTTAACATTAACACCATTATCTTTTATATTTACATATGGTATATCTTCTGTTAATTTAACCAATACATTTGAACTGGCAAAAAGCGCTACACTAATTGAAGTTAATGTTACTATAAACTTTTTCATCTATTTTCCTTGTTGTTTTATATACTCTTCATCAACTGGTACTCTTAGCTTCATTCCAACATAGATTCTATTAGGGTTTTTAACTAAATCTGGGTTGGCTTCGTAAATCTTTTTATATGCAGATGCTCTACCATATGCTTTATATGCTAAAGAGCCAAGAGTATCACCTCTTTTAACTACAATAAATCTAGACTCATTAGCTCTCTCTTTTGCACTTTGTGCTATCTCTTTTTTATATTTATAACTGCTTTCTGTCTTTTTTACCTCTTCTGTTTGTAAAATTGCATCAATTTCTGATGAAAGCTTAGCAAGTTCATCATTATTATTGTTATTTTGTTTTACTACAACTTTATTAAATGTATCAACCTTTTTTGCAGATGCATTAGCTTTTGCATCTTTTAAGTTTGATTCATTAATAGATTGACTCTTTAAAGTATCTGCATTAGATTGTTCTAATTGTGCTACTAAAGCAGAGTCTGCATTTTTAGTAGAAGATTTTGCACTAGAGCTATTTTTATTTGACTTAGCTAACTCCATAGCAACCATTCTAGCAATTTTTGCTAAATCCTCTTGAGATAAACTTTTACCACCACTAGCAGCAGATGCAACTTTTGCAATCGCTTTTTCTTGCTTGGTAGGCTCTGTTTTAACAGGCTCTTTTTTAGGAGCTTGTGATTTTACTAAACTTTCTAACTCATTTAGTGTTGAATTATCTACAGTTTTAGCACTACTACTTGCTGGTTTTGCAACAGGACTTTGTTGAGCACTATTTTGCATCGGTTGTTTTTGTGCTGGTTGTGCAACAGCTTGATTGTTAACCCTATTATTAGAGTTATTGCTAAAATATTTACCACTTAAAAAGGCAATTACCCCAATAGCAATAATAAATAGTATCGCTAATATTATTAGCAAAGTATATAGAAATTTTTTATCATCACCTCTATTACCAACTACTATATTTTCGTTACCACTTGTGCCTATTAAATCATCTAAGCTACTCTTTTTATTTTCCATTTTTACCTCCTAGTAATCAGTTGAATTTTCTATTTTAGTTACTGCGTTATTCATCTCTTTTAAGAGAATTGGATTAACTTTAAGCAGTAGTGTAAACTCTCTTTTAGATAGTTTATCTTTATTATAAAAAGGCTCAATTTTTTGCCACATTGTTTGTACTTTTAGTAACTGTTTTTTTATTTCACTATTTGTAACTTTTGGTAGTTTTAATTTATTAGAACCATTAATAAGTGCTTCTAAAGAGTTGCTAAATAGCGCTTTAGTTTTATTTATACTCTCTTTAGCAGTTGCACTATTTAGTTTTAAGTACTCTAGTAACTCTTTTGTCATTTTTTGTGTTAGCATACGCTCTCGTCCTGCTATATTTACAATTTTTAGTTGAGCTTTCTCTATATAGCTAACACTTTTAGAGCTCTCTTTTTCTAAAATAGATACCAAATTATTAGACTCTTTTAGTAGTTCTAAATTTTTACTATCTATAAATTTTAAAGCATCTAAATTGCTACCACTGCTCTCTTTTAAACTCTTAACTGCCTTATAAAATGGTTGCCATAAATTTTTTATTTTAGAAATCTGCTCTAGTGCAACTTTAGATTTTACTGCATCTAATTTAAGATCGCTATCTCCATTTTCAAAGCCTTTTAGTGTTTTGTTATAAAGGTTTGCAAACTTATCTAATTTAGAGCAAGAATCTAAATTTTTAACTAAAGAGCACTCTAGTGCTAACTTTGCAACTCTTTGAGTTAACATTCTTTGTTTACCAGCTAAATTAATTAAATGCTTTGAGTTGTCCTTTTTGTTCATAAATCCATTAATTAGTGCATTTAACTTCATAACTTGTTTTTGTCTATTTAAAGATTTAGCATACAATTCAACAGCACTATTCATATTAACTTTTGTCTCATCTAATTTAGCAATTACATCTTTTGTTAAATTTTGATTCTCTTTATCTTTTATAGCTTTTTCTATTAATGGTTTAGCCTCTTGCCAGCTCTTTTTTGTAATATCTAACTGTTTAACTATTTTAGGAAGTTTAGTTCCTAGCAATTTTAAGCTACTATCACCATTATATAAGCCTTTTAATGTTTTATCAAAAAGCTTAACACTATTTTGTAAATCTTGTTGAGCTTTTGCACTATTTATATTGGCTTGAATTAGTAAAATATCTTTAGCTATTTTTTGAGTTAACATTCTTTGCTTACCAGCTAAATTAATATCATTAGCCATTTTTAACTTATTTGTACCATTATTTCCCAATTTTGTATAAAGTGTAACAGCTTCATTCATCTTTTTTAAAAGAGGTATATTATTCTCTTCTATATAATTAAATGTTTCATCATTTAAATTTTTTAAAGAAGCTACACTATCGATTCTCTCTTTAAATGGTTGCCATAATTTAGCTACCTCTTTTAACTTATTTTCTATCTCTTTGTTTTTAGATGCTACTAAATTTAAGCTACTATCACCATTTAAAAGACCATTTAAGGTTTTATCAAAAAGAGCAGAAGTCTTTTTTAGCTTTTGGATATTTTTATCTAAATCTATACCAATAAAAACCAAAAGAGACTCTTTACTCATTTTTTGAGTAAGCATTCTCTGCTTTCCAGCCAAGTTAATAGCCGTAGCAAGCTCTTTATCGCTCATACCAAACAGTGCTGCCGATAGTAAAAGTGTTGCTACAATTATCTTTTTCATTATACCTCTTTTATTTGTTAGAGTTATTTAAAACTTTTAATCCAAGTATTTGCCAATACTGCATTCCACCACGATAATACTTAATTTTATCTTTGGGGTATCCTAGCTCTATTAAATGTTGCATTGCTCTTACGCCCTGCTGGCACCAAGGTCCATTATCGAATACTACTAATTTTTGTGCTTGCGAAAAATCCCACTTTTGTCCATCTTTTTTTGCACCAAGTATTGGTAGAACTTGTTCTAAATACTCTTTAGATGTTTTAGGGTTAAGAATAGAAAATGGCAAGTTAATTGCCCCCGGTATTGTACCCTCTTTATACCATTTTGGTAATCTTGCATCAACTAAAACACCACTATTGTTGCTAACATCATTTTTTAAAAATTTCAACATCTCTAATTCGCCATAAGTCTCTATACCTTTAATTGGCTCAAATGGTTGCACACAAAATGGTGGGCAAGGACGAGATGTCTTAGTATATGAGTTTTTTAATTTATGTTTTGTATCTTGTATTCTATCTATTCTAACAGAATTTCCCATAACATCAACATCTACATAAGGTATATCTTTACTAATTTTAACTTTATACTCTTTTGCCTCTTTGGCATTAGCACTAGAGATTAAAAATGCAATAGATGCCAAAATTAACGAACCTTTTAAAAGCTTCATTTACTCCCCCTTAATTAAGTAAACAATAAAATAGTACCATAAAATCTATAAGCTTCAGAAAAAATATTTCATTTCTTAATATTTTTTTTACGATACTAGATTTAATAGCCATTATGATACCATAATATAGTGCATTTATGCAAATTATATAAAATTTTTTTTAATTTAATTTTATGGTACTAAATTTATTTAAATTTTATATTATGAGTATATATAATTTTCTATTTGTAGATAGTAGTACCATTTTATGGTGCCTATATAATTATTAAAAAAGAGCTTTATTTTAATTAAAAATTGTTGTATAATTTTACATTAAATTACATATTAAGGAACAAGAGATGAATTTTAAACTTTTGGCTCTATCGACACTATTGCTATCTTCTCTTAACTCAGAAAATATTATTAATAATGTTAAGAGTAAAGCAGAGAGTAAAATTAATAAGATTAAAACTACTCAGATAGAAAAAGATAAGTTCGAAAGAGCAAAAACTTCGCTTACAAGCACATCTTTGCCAGCAGCAAGAAAGTTAACAATACAAGAGGCAACTCTAAAAGCAGTAAACTCAGTAAGAGCAAAGAATCAAACTTGTGCAGCTGCTACAAAGCCACTTAGATGGAATAAAAGGCTCTACGCATTTGCCAAAGAGCACTCTATAGATATGGCAGTTACTAAAAAATTATCTCACAATGGTTCTGGAACAAAAACAGATTTAACAGCACTTAGACTTAACCTTAAAAGAGGTAGCCACTTTTACGAAAGGGTTAATCAAAAAAAAGATTCTCAAAGAATTTTTAGTGGAGAGTTAATTATTAGAAGTAGTGTTAAATCTTTAAAAAGCCCAAAAGAGTTAATAGATTACTGGATGAAAAACCCAAAAGATTGCAAAGTTATAATGGATAGCAGATTTAGCGATGTCGCTTTAGCAAAAGTAATTAGCAATAAAGATCAAAAATCATACTGGACACTACTATTTGCAGGTGTAAGA
>CAYMUV010000039.1:0-1297 GCA_964393855.1 uncultured Nitratifractor sp. | reverse complement strand
ATAGCCTCTCTTGCTACTTCTCTATCGTCAAATGGTATTTTTTTGCCAGCTATTTCTATATAATCTTCGTCGCCTTTTCCTAAGATTAAAAGTACCTCTTCGCTCTTTAGCTCTTTAACGGCTTTAAATATAGCCTCTTTTCTATCTGTAATAATCTCTACACCCTCTTTTCCATCTAGTGGAGCTACTATATCTTTTATAATCTCCTCTGGATCTTCGCTTCTTGGGTTATCACTTGTTACATATATTTTTTTAGCATACTTTGCAGCTGCTAAGCCCATTTTTGGGCGTTTGTCTTTGTCTCTGTCGCCACCTGCTCCAAATACAACAGCGATATCTTTATCTTTAATACTCTCTAATACTTTTAATATTCCATCTGGCGTATGCGCAAAATCTACAACAACTGTTGGATTGTGTGATACAACCTCCATTCTACCAGATACTCCACCAAAGTTAATAACTTCGTTGCAAATCTCTTCTAAAGTATTGTCTGTTACAAGCTTAACAGCTGAGACAGCAGCCGCAAGATTATACACATTAAATAGCCCAACTAAATTAGATTCAAAAGTAGCCATCTCTCCTAAATGATTTATTGCAGCCTTTATACCACCTTGTAGGCTAAACGCCTCTATTTTAAAGCTAGATGGCTCATCTAAAGAGTAAGTATATGCTTTTGTTTGGTTGAAAACAATTTTTTTAGCTTCATCTTTATTGATAAGCTTTAAGCCATCGTCTAAGAAAAAGCTACTTTTTACTTGCCTATACTCTGCTACGCTTTTATGGTAATCTAAATGATCTTGTGTAACATTTGTAAAAACTTTTAGAGCAAACTCTATAGCTTCTGCCCTTTGCTGCACAATTGCATGCGAGCTTACCTCCATTACAAAATATTTAGCACCACTATCTTTAGCAAGTTTCATATTGTGTAGGGTTTGTAAAATAGAAGGTGTAGTTAAACTTTTATCTTCTACTCTCTTATCGTTTAAAAAGAAGCCACGAGTCCCTTGCAAACCGCACCCATGCCCTAAATCTGTAAGTAAAGAGTAAATTATAGCAGCCGTTGTAGTTTTGCCATTTGTTCCTGTAATTCCTATAACTTTTAAGCTATTTAAATCCCACTTTTCAATAAGCTCAAAAGGTGTTATAATTTTTATCTTTTTATCTAAAGAGTCTATATATTTGCTATTTTGTGCAGTTTTTAAAAATAGTGTATTACTATCTGCTTTTCGGGTATCTTCTGTAACAAAGAGCCCCTCTGATAGAGGGAAAATCACATACTACCCTTTGGAAGAAGTGA